>NZ_JAFKRK010000017.1:0-18326 GCF_019038535.1 Synechococcus sp. CCAP 1479/9
GGAGGAGGTGAAGGATCTGCTCTGCCGCGCCCGCCAGCCGGTGAGCCTGGAGACGAAGGTGGGCGACGGTGAGGACACCGAGCTGCTGGATCTGCTGGCCGGCGACGACCTGCTGCCCGCCGATCTGGTGGACGGCGAATGCCTCAAGGGGGACCTGCGGGCGCTGCTGGAGCAGCTGCCGGAACTGCAGGGGCGGGTGCTGAAGATGCGCTACGGCATCGACGGCGAGGAGCCCATGAGCCTCACCGGCATCGGCCGCATCCTGGGCATCAGCCGCGACCGGGTGCGCAACCTGGAGCGCGACGGCCTGGCCGGCCTCCGGCGCGTCAGCGACGCGGTCGAGGCCTACGTGGCCATCTGACGCCTTCCCGGGCGCTCCGTTTGCGAGGCTTGGAACCGCACGCACCTCCTCCTCCCATGGCCGGCATGCCCCCCGCAGCCTCGGAGGACCCGACGATGGAGGTGATCAGCCTCTTCCCCCGCTATCTGCTCCAGGGCCATCTGGGCCCCGCCCAGCTGGCCGATCTGCAGGCCATGGCCCGGGGGGTGCTGGCGGCACCCGAACGCAGTCCCGATGCCTCGGTGAAGCTGGCCGGCCAGCTGACCCAGCAGCGGGAACTGGGCCCCGACCACCCCGCCGCCGCCGAGCTCTGCCGTTCGGTGATCCTGCCGGCCTGCGAGCGCTGGATCCGCCACGTGATCGACCAGCAGCCGCCCCAGGGCCGGGGGCCCTGGACGCCGGGCCGCTACGGCCTGCAGATGATCGACCTCTGGCTCAACGCCCAGCGCGCCGGCGACTACAACCCCACCCACACCCACGGCGGCAGCTTCTCCGGCGTGCTGTTCCTGCAGGTGCCGCCCCAGATCCGGGCCGACAGCTTCGACGGCCAGCTCTGTTTCCACGGCCCGGAGGAATGGCACATCCAGAGCTTCCGCACCGGAATGGCCCACTACGTGCTGCCGGTGCCCGGTGACTTCTACGTGTTCCCGGCCTGGCAGCCCCATTCGGTGCCCCCCTTCCGCGGCGAGGGGGAGCGCTGGTCGATCGCCTTCAACGTGGTGGCCGTGCCCCAGCCGCCACCGCGGCCCGCCCCGCCGGCGGCCTCTGCCCAGGGGGCGGGCCAGGGGGCTGGGCAGGGCCCCTTGCAGGGCAACGTGTCCCTCTCCAGCGGCCGACCCCGACCGGGTGGGTTCCTCTAGGACGCGGCCCCCACAGCTTCCGGGTCCGATCGAGCCCCTGCGGGCCGATCTGCTCGCCTGGTGGGAGCGGGAGGGCCGCCACCAGATCCCCTGGAAGCTGCACCCCGATGGCTCCCGGCCGGGGCCGGGGGAGCCCCTGGCCGCCTACGGGGTCTGGGTCGCCGAGGTGATGCTGCAGCAGACCCAGCTGGCGGTGGTGCTGCCCTACTGGCACCGCTGGATGGCGGCCTTCCCTGATCTCGGCGCCCTCGCCGCCGCCAGCGAGCACGACGTGCTGATGCTCTGGCAGGGCCTGGGCTACTACGCCCGGGCCCGCCGTCTGCACGCGGGGGCCCGGCAGCTCGTCGCCGCGGCCCAGCCATCGGCTGAGGGCAGCGGCGACCCCTGGCCGCGCAGCCTCGAGGGCTGGATGGCCCTGCCGGGCATCGGCCGCAGCACCGCCGGCAGCATCCTCTCCTCCGCCTTCGACCGTCCCTTCGCGATCCTCGACGGCAACGTCCAGCGGGTGCTGGCCCGGCTGGTGGCCCACCCGGTTCCGCCGAAGCGGGAGCTGGCCGGGTTCTGGCGGCTCAGCGAGACCCTGCTCGACCCGCAGCGGCCCCGCGCCTTCAACCAGGCCCTGATGGACCTGGGCGCCGGCGTCTGCACCCCCCGCCAGCCCGCCTGCGGCACCTGTCCGTGGCAGCCGCACTGCGCTGCCTACGCTGCCGGCGACCCCGGCCGCTTCCCCGTGAAGGACACCCCACCGCCCGTGCCGTTCCAGGTGATCGGGGTGGGGGTGGTGTCGGACGATGCGGGCAGGGTGCTGATCGACCAGCGGCTCCCGGAGGGCCTGCTCGGGGGGCTGTGGGAGTTTCCGGGGGGCAAGCAGGAACCGGGCGAGGCGATCGAGGCGACGATCCGGCGCGAGCTGCGCGAGGAGCTGGCCATCGAGGTGACGGTCGGGGAGGAGCTGATCACCCTCGAGCACGCCTACAGCCACAAGCGGCTGCGCTTCGTGGTGCATCTCTGCCGCTGGCTGGCGGGGGAGCCGCAGCCGCTGGCCTCCCAGCAGGTGCGCTGGGTGGCGCCCGATGAGCTCGCCAGCTACCCCTTCCCGGCCGCCAACGCCCGCATCATCGCGGCGCTGGAGGCGCGGATCGCGGCGGGGTCAAGCCCGGCGGCGGGGTGAAGCCTGGCGGCGTGATCCGGGCCAGCCGGCCCTCGCCCTCCTCCGCGTGGCTCAACGCCACCTCCCAGGCTCCCTGGGGCAGGAAGCTGAGCCGCTCGGGCCACTCCACCGCCAGGACGGCGCCGAGGCCGCGGGCGTCCTCCTCCTCCTGGGCGAACAGTTCATCGGCCGCGGCGCCAGGCTCCAGCCGGTAGAGATCCAGGTGCACCAGGGCCGTGGTGCCGGCGTCGGAGCCGGTATCGGTGTCGTAGTGCTGGGCCAGGGCGAAGGTGGGGCTGGTGACCGGCTCGGCGATGCCCAGGGCGGCGGCCAGCCCCTGCACCAGCGACGTCTTGCCGGCCCCGAGCTCCCCCCGCAGCAGCAGCAGGGCGCCGTCACCGTCACCGGCCGCGAGCAACTGCGACGCCAGTCGCCGCCCCAGGGCGTCGGTGGCGGCGGGGTCCGCCAGATGGCACACCTCGATCGCGTCAGCGGATTCCATCGATGTAGATTGCCCTCCAGCGAGCCCGAAGCCTCGGCGTCTCTGCAGATATTTCCACTTCTTCGTCCTCCCCTTGGGGAGCTTCCCATTCATGGTGGCAACACCTTCCAGCCCTGAGGCTGCTTTTGCTGGCCTTCAGGCGACCGCGTCCTATGTGATCGCCGATCTCGGCCTGGCCGACTGGGGCCGCAAGGAACTGGCGATCGCCGAAACCGAGATGCCCGGCCTGATGGCCCTGCGCGAGAAATTCGGTGCCGAGCAGCCCCTGAAGGGCGCCCGGATCGCCGGCAGTCTGCACATGACCATCCAGACCGCCGTTCTGATCGAGACCCTGGTGGCCCTCGGCGCCGAAGTGCGCTGGGCCTCCTGCAACATCTTCTCCACCCAGGACCACGCCGCCGCCGCCATCGCCGCCGCCGGCATTCCGGTGTTCGCCTACAAGGGCGAAACCCTTGATGAGTACTGGGCCTTCACCCACCGCATCCTCGAGTGGGGCGACGGCGGCACCCCCAACATGATCCTCGACGACGGTGGCGATGCCACCGGCCTGGTGGTGCTCGGCAGCAAGGCCGAGAAGGATCTCTCGGTGCTCGACAACCCCTCCAGCGAGGAGGAAGTGGCGCTGTTCAATTCCATCCGTCAGAAGCTGGCGGTGCAGCCGGGCTTCTACTCCCGCATCTACGCCAACATCCAGGGCGTCACCGAGGAGACCACCACCGGCGTGGCCCGGCTGTACCAGATGCAGAAGAGCGGTGAGCTGCCGTTCCCGGCCATCAACGTCAACGACTCGGTCACCAAGAGCAAGTTCGACAACCTCTACGGCTGCCGCGAATCGCTGGTTGACAGCATCAAGCGTGCCACCGATGTGATGGTGGCCGGCAAGGTGGCCCTGGTGCTGGGCTACGGCGACGTGGGCAAGGGTTCGGCCCAGTCCCTGCGCGGGCTCGGCGCCACGGTGATGATCGCCGAGATCGATCCGATCTGCGCCCTGCAGGCCGCCATGGAGGGCTATCGCGTCGTCCGTCTCGAGGACGTGGTGGCGGATGTGGACATCTTCGTGACCGCCACGGGGAACTACCAGGTGATCCGCCACGAGCACCTGCTCGCCATGAAGAACCAGGCGATCGTGTGCAACATCGGCCACTTCGACAACGAGATCGATGTGGCGTCCCTCAAGCAGTACGCCTGGGAGAACATCAAGCCCCAGGTGGATCACGTGATCCTGCCCAGCGGCAACCGGATCATCCTGCTGGCCGAGGGCCGGCTGGTGAACCTGGGCTGCGGCACCGGCCACCCCAGCTTCGTGATGAGCAACTCCTTCACCAACCAGGTGCTGGCCCAGATCGAGCTCTTCACCAAGGGCGACGCGTACGGCAAGGAGGTCTACGTGCTGCCCAAGCACCTCGACGAGATGGTGGCCCGCCTGCACCTCGACCGGATCGGCGCCCGGCTCACCGAGCTCACCCCCGAGCAGGCGGCCTATATCGCCGTGCCCGTGGAAGGCCCCTACAAGCTCGACCACTACCGCTACTGAGCGGCGACGGCCCGGCGCTGCTGGCAGCGTCCGGGCCGTCGTGGAAGACTGGCGCCTCTGATCCGGCTGGCCCGATGGCGATCGAACTGGTCCAGAAGCTGCCCGAGATGATTGGTGCGGCCGTGGAGGCCAACCCGGCGGCAGGGTATGGCGCGATCTTCGCGGCCATGTTCCTGGAGAACCTTTTCCCCCCGATTCCCTCCGAGCTGATCATGCCGCTCGGGGGGTTTTTTGTGCATCAGGGCAAGCTCTCCCTCGTGCCGGTGGTGCTGGCCGGCCTGCTGGGCACCGTGCTCGGTGCCCTTCCCTGGTACGGCATCGGCCGGCTGGTGAACGAGGAGCGCATCGAGCACTGGCTGGAACGCCACGGCCGCTGGATCGGCATCAGCCCCCAGGAGCTGCGCCGCAGCCGCCGCTGGTTCAGCCGCCACGGCACGGCCCTGGTGTTCTGGGGCCGGCTGGTGCCCGGCATCCGCACCCTGATCTCCGTGCCTGCCGGCATCGAGATGATGCCGATGGCCCCCTTCCTGCTCTGGACCACCGCCGGCAGCCTGATCTGGACCCTGCTGCTGACGCTGGCGGGCCTGGCGCTGGGGGAGGGCTACACGAATGTGGAGCGCTGGATCGAGCCCGCCGCCCGGGTGGTGAAGGTGCTGCTGCTGGTGGCGGTGCTGGCGGGCGCCGTGTGGCTGGGGCTGCGGATCTGGAAGCAGAGCCGCCAGCGGCCCTGAGCGGAGCCCCGGGCCTGCAGGGACTCCGGCCCGGCCCCGGACAGTAAAAAAGGCGCCCCGGGGGGCGCCTTCTCTGGCTTCGGACGCTTGATAACCCGGCTGGGCCACTGGCACAAGCCCCCGCAGCGCAAGCCGGGTAGAAATGCTCAGAAGGGCACTTCTTCCTCACTGGGCTCACCGCCGCCGAAACCGCCCCCGAAGCTGCCGCCGCCGCCTCCCTCCGCATCCCGCTTGCTGCCGAGCAGCTCCAGCCGATCGACGCGGATCACCGGCTTGCTGCGCTCCTCACCGCTGGCCCTGTCCGTCCAGCGGTCGAGCTTGAAGGAGCCGATGATGCCGATCAGGGCACCCTTGCGGACGTAGTCGGCGGCCACCTGGGCCTGCTTGCCCCAGATCTCCAGGTTGAACCAGTCCGGCTCGTCGTCGCGGCTGCGGCGGTTCACCGCCAGGGTGAGGTTGGCGACCATGCTGCCGGATTCGAAATAGCGGACCTCCGGGTCGCGGCCGGCTCTGCCGACGAGGGTGATGGAATTGACGCCCATGGCGTGCTCCTGGAACGAATGGATCAATGATGCGGCACCCCGATCGGGGGCCTCTCCCTTTCCGTTCCACCCTTCGTCCCGGTTGTCACACCCGGCGGCTCTGCGGAGGGCCGCCGGGAATGCCCCACCTATGATTCACCGCTGCCAGAGGCCTTGCCCGTGTTTTTCCGCCGCTTCCAGTTCTCCCGCGACATCGGCATCGATCTGGGGACGGCCAACACACTGATGTACGTCTCGGGCAAGGGGATCGTGCTGCAGGAGCCCTCCGTGGTGGCGATCGATCTGGAGCGCGGCACCCCCCTGGCGGTGGGCGAGGAGGCCAAGCTGATGCTCGGCCGCACCCCCGGCAACATCCGGGCGATCCGGCCCCTGCGCGACGGCGTCATCGCCGACTTCGACGCCGCCGAGCAGATGATCAAGAGCTTCATCCAGAAGGGCAACGAAGGCCGCGGCGTGATCGCCCCGCGTCTGGTGATCGGCATCCCCAGTGGCGTCACCGGCGTCGAGCGCCGGGCCGTGCATCAGGCCGGCCTGGCCGGGGCCCGTCAGGTGCACCTGATCGATGAGCCGGTGGCGGCCGCCATCGGCGCCGGTCTGCCGGTGACCGATCCGGTGGGAACCATGATCGTCGACATCGGCGGCGGCACCACCGAGGTGGCCGTGCTCAGCCTGGGCGGCACCGTCCTGAGCGAGTCGGTGCGGGTGGCCGGCGACGAACTCAGCGACGCCATCAGCGTCTACCTCAAGAAGGTCCACAACCTGGTGGTGGGCGAGCGCACCGCCGAGGACATCAAGATCCGCATCGGCTCCGCCTTCCCCGACGACGGCCACGATGAGACCTCCATGGACGTGCGGGGTCTGCACCTGCTCTCCGGCCTGCCGCGCACGATCAACATCCGGGCCGGCGACATCCGCGAAGCCATGGCCGAGCCGCTCAACGTGATCGTGGAGGCGGTCAAGCGCACCCTGGAGCGCACCCCTCCCGAGCTGGCGGCCGACATCGTCGACCGGGGGATCATGCTCGCCGGCGGCGGCGCCCTGGTGCGGGGCATCTGCGACCTGATCAGCCACGAGACCGGGATCCTCACCCACGTGGCCGAAGACCCCCTGCTCTGTGTGGTCAACGGCTGCGGCATGGTCCTGGAGGACTACAGCCGGCTTGAGCGCGTGCTCGACACCCCCGAATTCGCCCGCATGACGGCCTGAGTCCGATGCCGGCTTGGCGCTGGCTCCGCTTCGTCGACGGCTCCTCCCTGCGACGCCTCCTGCCCTGGCTGCTGGTGCTGCTGGCGCTCGTGGCCGTGCGTCTCAGTAAGGGGGCGATGCTCACCGACGCCTACGCCTTCCTCAGCCGACCCTTCTGGCCGGGGACGGCCCAGGCGGAGTGGCTGCGGTCGGCCCGCCGGGTGGAGGACGGGGCCCGTCTCTCGCAGCTGGAGCGGGACAACCAGCGGCTCCGGTCGCTCCTGGACCTGCAGCAGAAGAATCCCAACCGGGTGACCGCCCCGGTGATCTCCCGGGAGGGCTCCGGCTGGTGGCGCCAGCTGCTGCTCGGCCAGGGGGCCCTGAGCGGCATCCGGGCAGGCCAGGCGGTGCTCGGCCCCGGCGGCCTGGTCGGCCTGGTGGGGAGCGTCACCCCCAGCACCGCCACCGTCACCTTGCTCACCGATCCCAGCAGCCGGGTCGGGGTCTGGGTGGGGCGCACCCAGCACCACGGCCTGCTCACCGGCATTGGCACCGCCCGGCCCCTGCTGCGCTTCCTGGAGAAGGATCCCCAGGCCCGTCCCGGTGACGTGGTGGTGACCTCCCCCGCCAGCACCCTGGTGCCGCCGAACCTACCGGTGGGCGTGATCCAGACCATGGACGCCAATGCCGATCCGGCGCCGGAGGCGGTGGTGCAGCTGATCGCGCCGGTGTCGGCCCTCGACTGGGTGCAGGTGCAGGTGCGCTGATGGATCTGCTCAGCCGGCAGCCCCTGCTTGCCGCCACGGTCCTGCTGGTGCCGCTGCTCGTCCTGGCCTCGCCGGGCTGGCTGGCCCTCGACGGCGTCGGTCCCTGCTGGGCGGTGCTGTGGCTGCTGCCCTGGGCGCTGTGCGACGGCCCCTTCTCGGGGGCCTGCGCCGGCCTGGCCCTGGGCCTGCTGCTGGATGCCCTCCACCCCGGTGGCGTCACCCAGATCCCCGCCCTGCTGCTGCTGGGCTGGTGGTGGGGGCGGATGGGACGGCGGGCGGCGCCGATCCAGCGCAGCTTCAGCCTCGGCCTGCTCGCCCTGATCGGCACGGCCCTGCTGGGCCTCACCCTGATGCTGCAGTGGGGGATCCTCGACTGGATCGGCACCCGGGAGGCGCTGCAGCTGGCGGGACCGTTGGCGGGCCGCAGCGCTCAGGAGCACGGGGTCAATCCCGCCCTGCTGGCCCTGCCGGGCTGGCGCTGGGATGATCTGGCGGGATCCGGCCTGCGGGTTCTGCTCGCCCAGACCCTGATCACGGCCGTGCTCGCACCGATGCTCTGCTCCCTGCAACTGCTGCTCTGGCGGCAACTGGGCTCCGGCTGGCGCCGTTAGGCCATGGCCAGGATGTCTCCCCGCTCCAGCCGGCCGTCCCGCCTGCCCCGCCGCCAGGCTCTGCGGCTGCTGGCCGCCCCGTTCGCCCTCGCCCTCGCCGCCGGGGCCTGTGCCCGGCCGCCCGCGTCCGGCCGGGGCAAGGTGCTCAACGTCTGGACCCTGGATCTGGCGCCCCGCTTCAACGACTACATGGGGCGGGTGATCGCCGCCTGGGAGCGGGCCCATCCCGGCGTGACGGTGCGCTGGACCGACGTGCCCTGGGGGTCGGTGGAACGCAAGCTGCTGGCCTCGGTGTTCGCCCGCACCGCGCCGGACCTGGTCAACCTCAACCCCAACTTCGCCGCCAACCTGGCCAGCAAGGGGGGCCTGCGGGACCTCATCCCCCTGCTTCCCCCCGATGCCGCCGAGCGCTACCTGGCCGGGATCTGGACCTCGGGCCAGCAGGGGGGGGAACAGTTCGGCATTCCCTGGTACCTGACGGCCCGGGTGACGATCGCCAACCGCCGGCTGCTGCAGAAGGCCGGCCTGGCCGCCCCGCCGCGCCGCTGGGAGGAGGTGCCGGCCTATGCGGAGGCCGTCCGGAGCCGCACCGGCCGCTACGCCCTGTTCGTGACCGTGGTGCCCGACGACTCCGGCGAGTTGATGGAGGCACTGGTGCAGATGGGGGTGCGGCTGCTGGACGACCGCCAGCGGGCGGCGTTCAACAGCCCCGCCGGTCGCCGGGCCTTCGCCTTCTGGAGCGATCTCTACCGCCGCGGCCTGCTGCCACGGGAGGTGGTGAGCCAGGGGTACCGGCGGGCGATCGAGCTGTACCAGGCGGGGGACCTTGCCCAGGTGGCCAGCGGCCCGGATTTCCTGCGCAACCTGCAGACCAACGCCCCCGGCATCGCCGCCACCTCCGCCCCCTTCCCGCCCCTGACCGGGGCCAGCGGCGAGGCCAACGTGGCGGTGATGAACCTGGTGGTGCCGCGCCAGAGCGCCATGGCCCCGGAGGCGGTGAGCTTTGCCCTGTTCCTGAGCGACGCTGCCAACCAGCTGGCCTTCGCCGAGGAGGCCCGGGTGCTGCCCTCCTCCCGGGGCGCCCTGGCGAGCCTGGAGGGGCGGCTGCGGGCGGCGGTGCCCGCCGACGGGCAGGAGCGGCTGGTCCACAGTGCCCGGCTGCTCTCGATCGAGACCCTGGCGGCGGCGCGGGTGCTGGTGCCGGCGACCCCGGGGGTGAAGCGGCTTCAGGCGATCCTCTACACCCAGCTGCAACGGGCGATGCTGGGGCAGCTCGACAGCGATGCCGCCCTGGCGGAGGCCGAGAGGCAGTGGAACAGCTACGCCGAGGCCCGCTGGCCCTGAGGCCGCCGCCGGCGGGACTGGCACCCTGAAGAAATGTTGTAAATCGGCCAGAGGCCAGCTGCCGGAACCGATTCCGTGCTCACGGCCCGAAACGGCGTCGCGTTATGGTTGCGATTCTTCATCCGGTCGGACAGGAGCGATGCCCACGCCATCGGTTGCATCCTCTGCATCCTCAGCCTCCCCCTTCACCGACGGGGCTGACCTGCAGGAATCCTCCGGTGGTGTTTCTGCCGCCCAGCAGCCCGCGTCACCGCCACCCTCCGACCAGGAGCCTGCCCAGCCGATCGCCACCCTGCTCGTCGTCGACGACGAGGCCGCCGTGCGCCGGGTGCTGCTGATGCGACTGCAGCTGGCCGGCTACCGGGTCCTGTGCGCCGAGGACGGCGAGGAGGCCCTGGCCCTGTTCCACAAGGAGCAGCCCGATCTGGTGGTCCTCGACGTCATGCTGCCGAAGCTGGACGGCTTCGCCGTCTGTCGGCGGCTGCGGGCCGAATCCTGCGTTCCGATCATCTTCCTGTCCGCCCTCGATGCCATCGCCGAGCGGGTGGCGGGCCTGGATCTGGGGGCCGACGACTACCTGCCCAAGCCCTTCAGCCCCAAGGAACTGGAGGCCCGAATCTCCACGATCCTGCGCCGCATGGGCCGGGGGGCGGCCACCAGCGAGCCTCGCGAGCTGCCCACGGGCTCCGGGGTGCTGCGGGTGGGGGATCTGGTGGTCGACACCAACCGCCGCCAGGTCACCCGGGAGGGACAGCGCATCGCCCTCACCTACACCGAATTCAGCCTGCTGGAGCTGCTGTTCCGCGAGCCGGGACGGGTGGTGCCCCGGGCCGAGATCCTTGAGCAGCTCTGGGGCTATCCGCCGCGCCGGGCCGCCGACCTGCGGGTGGTGGATGTGTATGTGGCGCGGCTGCGCGGCAAGCTCGAGCCTGACCCCCGCAACCCGGAGCTGATTCTCACGGTGCGGGGCACGGGCTACGCCTCCCAGCGCATGGGCGAGGGAACCCTGGCCGCCGCCGGCTGAGTCCCCGGCCAGGCCGCCGCCGGCTGATCCTGCAGGATGGCTGCGACCCTTTTCCATCGCCCTGCCTGCCTTGTCGGATCTGCGTGAGACCCGTCTGGAGAAAGCCCGCGCCCTGGAGGCCCTCGGCCGGGCTCCCTATGCCCTCGGCTTCGCCCCCAGCCACCGCACCGCCGAGCTGCAGCAGGCCCATGCCGACCTGGCCAACGGCGAGGAGCGGGAGATTGCGGTAGCGGTGGCGGGCCGGGTGATGACCCGGCGGGTGATGGGCAAGCTGGCCTTCTTCACCATCGCCGACGAAACCGGTCCGATCCAGCTGTTCATCGAGAAGGCCACCCTGCTGGCGGCCCACCCGGACGAGCCCGAGGCCTTCGCCCAGATCACCTCCCTGGTGGATGGCGGCGACTGGATCGGGGTGCACGGCAGCCTGCGCCGCACCGACCGGGGCGAACTCTCGGTGAAGGTGACCGACTGGGTGATGCTCTCCAAGGCGCTCCAGCCCCTGCCCGACAAGTGGCATGGCCTGGCGGACGTGGAGAAGCGCTACCGCCAGCGCTACCTCGACCTGATCGTTTCGCCCCACACCCGCGAGACCTTCCGCCGCCGGGCCCGGCTGGTGAGCGCCATGCGCCGCTGGCTCGACGACCGCGGCTTCCTCGAGATCGAAACGCCCGTCCTGCAGACCGAGGCCGGCGGCGCCGACGCCCGCCCCTTCGCCACCCACCACAACGCCCTCGACCTGCCCCTCACCCTGCGCATCGCCACGGAGCTGCACCTCAAGCGGCTGGTGGTGGGGGGCTTCGAGCGGGTCTACGAGCTGGGGCGCATCTTCCGCAACGAGGGGATCAGCACCCGCCACAACCCTGAGTTCACCTCGGTGGAGATCTACCAGGCCTTCGCCGACTACCACACGATGATGGACCTCACCGAGCAGCTGCTGGCCGCAGCCTGCCTGGAGGTCTGCGGCGACACGCGCCTCACCTACCAGGGCGAGGCGATCGATCTCACCCCGCCCTGGCGGCGGGTCACCATGCACGAGCTGGTGGAGCAGGCCACCGGCCTGGATTTCAGCGGCTTCAGCGACCGTGCCGAGGCGGTGGCGGCGATGGAGGCCGCCGGCCTGGCGGCCCCCGAGGCGGCCGACAGCGTCGGCCGGCTGCTGGTGGAGGCCTTCGAGCAGGCGGTGGAGACCACCCTGGTGCAGCCCACCTTCGTGATGGACTACCCGGTGGAGAATTCGCCCCTGGCCCGGGCCCACCGCAGCAAGCCGGGGATGGTGGAGCGCTTCGAGCTGTTCATCGTCGGGCGGGAGACGGCCAACGCTTTCAGCGAGCTGATCGACCCGCTGGATCAGCGCGCCAGGCTCGAGCTGCAGCAGCTGCGCCGCCAGGCGGGGGACCCCGAAGCCCAGACGGTGGACGAGGATTTTCTGCACGCCCTGGAGGTGGGCATGCCCCCCACCGGCGGCCTCGGCATCGGCATCGACCGCCTCGCCATGCTGCTCACCGACAGCCCCTCGATCCGCGATGTGATCGCCTTCCCCCTGCTGCGCCCGGAGGCCCGCGACTAGGGCGGAACCGACGCAGTGGGATAATGGTCCCCAGTAGGCCTTCTCCCCCTCGGGGCTCTGGTATGAGTGGTGAGCGCGTCGGTTTTCGCTTTCAACACGCCGATGCTGTGGTGAAGCGCAATCCCCAGGGGCGATCTCGCCGTGGCTGGGTCATGGAGCCCGTGGAGCAGACCACCAGCCGGGGCACCAAGATGCCCGCCTATCGCATCCGCTGGCGGGACAGTGAACGTCCGGAGATCGTTCTGCAGCACATGCTCATCGCCGATCCCGACCCCACCCCGCCGCCCGAAGGCGTGAGCCTGGTGCCGCCGGCGCCCAAGAAGTAACCCCCCGCAGCGCCCGGGGAGCCATCCAGCGAGCGACTTCCTTCAGATCCAGCCCCGCAGCCGGTACGCCAGCAGACCGAGGTGCTCGCGCATGGCCGTGGTGGTGAGCACCAGGGCCTCGGCGCTGGGCAGCACCCCCATCACGGTGCCGGCCAGGGTGGGGGTGCCGAAGGAGCGCCGCTCGGGCAGCTGGAAGTCGCAGGCCACCGGGATGATCCGCAGGTCCGGGGCGGCGCGGCGCAGGGTGGCCAGGGAACGGGGCAGGTGGGTGGCGCTGGTGACCAGCAGCAGGGAGTTCCAGCCCCGCTGCCGGGCCACCCGCACCAGGGCGCCGGCCTCCTCGCCGGTGTTGCGCCCCTCCTCGCTGGTCACGATCCGATCGGCCGCCACCCCCAGGCTGGTGGCCAGGGCCTTGGCCAGCCGGGCCTCACCGGCCGCCGGATCGTTGGCCATGAAGGTGACCTTGCCGCCGGTCACCAGCAACCAGGGGGCCTTGCCCTCCCGCATCAGGGCCACGGCCCGCAGCAGCCGGTCGCCGGCCTCGTTCACCTCCACCCCCTGGCGCGGCGGCAGGGCGGGCCGCAGGCCGCCGCCCAGCACCAGCACCGCATCGGCGCTGGGGATCGGCGACGGCGTCAGCCGGGCGGCCCGCTCCTCCAGGCTCCAGACCAGCTGCCGGCTCAGCAGGGGCGTGGCCGCCAGCCAGAGCAGGACGATGCCCACCCCGGAGAGCACCGGGCCGAAGCGGCGCTGGCGGCCCAGCAGGCCGGCGATCTGGAGCAGCAGGGCCAGGCCGAGGGGGTAGAGGCCGAGCGGCAGCAGTTTCGAGAGCAGGAAACCCATGGGGCGGCGGGGTTCAGCGCTGGTTGCGGCGCTTCAGCTCCTGCAGCTCCTGCTGGGCCTCGAAATGGGCCCAGTCGGCCTCCAGGTCGGGGGTGGGGGCGGCGCCGGGGCGGGGCCGGCTGGTGAGCTCGGCCAGCTCCTGCTCCACGCCGGCGAAGCGCTGGCCCAGATCGGCCAGGGCGCGCCAGCGGTGGCGGCCCTGGTCCATCAGGCCGCCGACGTGCTGTTCGGCCCGGCCGGCCAGGTCCTCGGCGCCGGCGGCCCGGGCCCGGCCGGTGCGCTCCTGCCACTGGCGGATCTCCTCGGCCAGCCGCAGCAGTTCGCGCCGCTGCTCCTCCGCCTGCTGGCGCAGGCGCACCCGTTCCGCCAGCAGCTGCCGCTGGCGGTCGCGGGACGCCTGTTCCCGCAGCAGCTCCTCCTGCTGGGGATTGGTGCGCAGGAAGCCCTCCAGCTGCTGATCCAGCCGCGCTTCCAGTTCCTCCAGCCAGCTGCTGCTCATGGCACCGGTTCGCCGGGGGCGCGGGTGATCAGGGGCGCCTCGATCTCCTCCTGCAGGGGGGTGATGGCCGCCTCCCGCGAGCGCAGCAGCAGCTGGGTCAGCCGGGCGATGGCCCCTTCGCCCAGGTCCTGCTCGCCGATGCGGTCGAAGGCCCGGCGGTAGAGATCCTCGAGTTCCTCGATCAGCCCCTCGCGCACCCCACGCATGGACTGACGCTGCTCCTCCCTGCTCATGGCTCGCTCCGGTGCTGTTCCGAGTCTGCCTGCACCAGCAGATGCAGGGCGAAATCGCCGGCGGCATCGCTCCAGCGGCCCGCCCCCAGCCAGCCGGCTTCGGCGGCCAGGGCCAGGAAGGCCTCGGGGGCGTACTTGTGGCTGTATTCGGTGATCAACGGCTCGCCGGCCGCGAACGGCCAGGACCGCCCCGCCAGATGGACCTCCAGGTCGCGGCGGCTCACCAGGGCCATGGCGATGCGGGACTGGCCGGCCTCCCACCAGGCCCGGTAGTGGAAGTCGTCGGGGAGGAAATCGCCGTCCAGATCACGGTTGAGGCGGGTGAGCAGGTTGCGGGCGAAGGCCTCCGACCAGCCGGCGGCATCGTTGTAGGCCGCCTCCAGCCGCTCCACCGCCTTGGGCTGGTCGATGCCGACCAGCAGGCGGCTGTCCGGCCCCAGCAGCCGGCGGAACTGGCGCAGCAGGTCCCGGGCGCCGGCGGGGTCGAAGTTGCCGATCGAACTGCCCGGGTAGAAGCCCAGCCGGCCGTGGCCCGCCAGGGCGGGGTGGTCGGGCAGCTGCTCCAGGCGGCTGTAGTCGCAGCAGATGCCGAGCACAGGCAGGTCCGGATGGCGCTGCTGCAGGGCCCGGCAGGCGGGGGCCAGGTGGTCGGCGCTGATGTCGAGGGCGACATAGGCGGCGGGCTCCAGGGCGCTGAGCAGGGGGCCCACCTTGCGGGCGCTGCCGGCCCCGAACTCCACCACCACCCCGGGCCCGAGGGCGGCGGCCAGCTCGGGCGCCCGCGCCTCCAGCAGGGCCGTCTCGGTGCGGGTGAGGCCGTACTCGGGCTGCTCGCAGATCGCCTCGAACAGGCGGGACCCCTCGGCGTCGTAGAGCAGCCAGGCCGGCAGCTGCTTGGGGTGGCGGGCCATGCCATCGATCACCAGCCGGGCCATGTCGGCCGGTTCGGGATGGAGGTCGATCAGCATGGGGTGCCGGTACGGTCGTGAGCGCCGTCGCGGGCCAGCCGCAGCCCGGCGGCCATCCAGCGGCAGTGGGGGGCGAAGAAATTGCGATAGGTGGGGCGGGCGTGGCCCGCCGGGGTGAGGAAGCAGCTGCCGCGGAGCACGAACTGGGAGGTCATGAACTTGCCGTTGTATTCCCCGACGGCCCCGGGGGCGGGGCGGAACCCCGGGTAGGGCCGGTAGGGGCTGGCGGTCCATTGCCACAGGGCGCCGAAGGCCTGGGGCAGGGGGCGGCCGTCCGGTTGGGCGGCTTCCGTCGCCACCAGCTCCCATTCGGCTTCGCTGGGCAGGCGGCCGCCGCTCCAGCGGGCAAAGGCATCGGCCTCGAACCAGCTGACGTGCCGCACGGGGGCCTGGGGGTGCCGCGGCCGGCGGCCCGCCAGGCTGAATTCCCACTCCCCGCGCCAGTAGCGGGGTGCGCTCCAGCCGTGCTGCTGCACCAGCGCCCAGCCTTCGCTCATCCACAGCTCCGGCCGCCGGTAGCCGTCATCGGCGATGAAGGCGGCGTAGGCCTCATTGGTGACGAGGGTTTCGGCGAGGCTGAAGGGCTCCAGCCACTGGCGATGCCGGGGGGCTTCGTTGTCGAAGTGGAAGCCACCGCCGGCGTGGCCGATCTCCACCAGCCCGCCGGGGTGGGAGCGCCAGCCGCCGGTGATGTCCGGCGCGCCGGCGCCGGGGGGTTCGACGCCGTAGGCGGGCTCCAGCGGGTTGCGGCTGAAGCCGTCGAGCAGATCCATCAGCAGCAGCTCCTGGTGCTGCTGCTCGTGCTGCAGCCCCAGTTCCACCAGCTCCAGCAGGGGCCCGGCCGCCTCGGGTGGCTGGCGATCCAGCTCCAGCAGCAGCGTCTCCAGCCCGGCGTCGACCCGCCGGCGCCAGGCGAGCACCGCGCCGATCGCCGGCCGGGTGAGCAGGCCCCGTTCGGGGCGGGGATGGCGGCTGCCGACCGCCTCGTAATAGGAGTTGAACAGGTGGCCCCAGCGGCGATCGGGCGTCGCGTGGCCCGGCAGGTGGGGCTCCAGCAGGAAGGTCTCGAAGAACCAGGTGGTGTGCCCCAGGTGCCACTTGGCGGGGCTGGCATCGGCCATGCCCTGGAGGCAGAGGTCCTCCGGCTCCAGACCCTGGATCAGGCGTTCACTGTGCTGGCGGACCGCCTGGAGCCGTTGCAGGAGGCAGGGGATGTCCGCCGGCGCGTGTGCCCTGGAACCCATGGTCCTGCCGGTCTCTGGGGCCGACCATAGGGATGTTCCCTACGATCCGGCCACGCAGCGATGGAGAAGGCCAGCCGCATGGGAGCCCACAGCGACGGCATGAGCACCGGGATCACCGAGGGCTTCAGCGGGGCGGTCGGCGGGACGCCGCTGATCCGGCTCCATGCGCTCAGCGCCCTGACCGGTTGCGAGATCCTGGGCAAGGCGGAATTCATGAACCCCGGCGGGTCGGTGAAGGACCGGGCCGCGCTCGGCATCCTCCAGGAGGCGGAGGCCAGCGGCCTGCTGACGCCGGGGGGCACGGTGGTTGAGGGGACCGCCGGCAACACCGGCATCGGCCTCACCCACCTCTGCAATGCCCGCGGCTACCGCTGCCTGATCGTCATCCCCGAGACCCAGTCGGCGGAGAAGATCGGCCTGCTGCGCAGCCTCGGTGCCGAGGTGCGCACGGTGCCGGCGGTGCCCTACAGCGACCCGGCCAACTACGTGCGCCTCTCGGGCCGCATCGCCGAGGAGACGCCCGGCGCCGTGTGGGCGAACCAGTTCGACAACCTCGCCAACCGGCGGGCCCATTACGGCAGCACCGGGCCGGAGATCTGGGAGCAGACCGGGGGCCGGCTGGATGCCTGGGTGGCCGCCACCGGCACCGGCGGCACCTACGCCGGGGTGGCCCTCTATCTCAAGGAGCAGGATCCCAGGGTCCGCTGCGTCCTGGCCGATCCCTGCGGCAGCGCCCTCTACAGCTGGGCCACCGACGGCACCCTGAAGAGCGAGGGCAACTCGATCACCGAAGGCATCGGCAACAGCCGCGTCACCGCCAACCTGGAGGGGGCGCCGATCGACGACGCCGTGAGGATCGACGACCCCATGGCCCTGCGCACGATCTACGGCCTGCTGTGGCAGGAGGGCCTGTTCATGGGCGGCTCGGTGGGGATCAACGTGGCGGCGGCGGTGGAGACGGCCCGGCGGCTGGGGCCCGGCCATCGCATCGTCACCGTTCTCTGTGACAGCGGCGATCGCTACCGCTCCCGCCTCTACGACCAGGACTGGCTGGCGGGCCGCGGCCTCGAGCAGCCCCAGCGCACCGGCGTGGCCCTGATCCCATGAGCGCAGCCCAGGGCCAGGTGATCGGCGGCCGCTACCGGCTTGAGCGCCGTCTCGGGGCGGAGATGGGCGGACCCCAGGGGGAGCTGTGGCTGGCGAGTGACCAGCTGGCCGCTGATGGCCCCGTGGCCCTGCGCCGCATCGGGCCGGACCAGGACCAGGCCCGGGCCCGGGAGCTGTGGTCGCGGCTGCAGGGGGTGCTCCACCCCCAGGTGCCCCGCATCGGCGCCGTGATCGAGGCCGAGGGCCAGCTCTGGCTGGTGCGGGAGTGGCAGGCGGGCCGCACCTACCAGCAGCTGCTGGAGCTGCGCGCCGAGCGCCAGCTGGTGTTCGGCGCGGGGGAGGTGCTGCTGCTGCTGCGCCAGCTGCTGCCGGTGCTCGCCGCCCTGCACAGCCAGGACCTGCTGCACGGCGACCTCAGTCCCGCCAACCTGCTGCGCCGCGACAGCGACGGCCTGCCGGTGCCGCTTGACTTCGGCCTGGTGCGAGGCACGGCCGGCGGCCCCGCCGGCGAGCGGCTGCTGGGGTCCACCCCGGGCTATGCCCCGCCGGAGCTGGCCAGGGGCGAGCCTGCCCAGCCCTGGATGGATCTGCACGCCCTCGGGGTTGTGTCCCTGGTGCTGCTGAGCGGGGACGGGCCGGAGCGCCTGCTGGATCCGGCGACGATGCAGTGGCGCTGGCCGGCGGCCCTGGAGCACGACCCGGAGCTGCTGCGCCACCTGCAGCGCCTGCTCAGCCGCCACCCTGAGGAGCGCTTCGCCTCCGCCGGCCAGGCCCTGGTGGCCTTCCAGTCCCTGGCCATGCCCGACAGCACGGGCCCGGTGCCCCGGGCCGACCGCACCGTGGTGCTGGTGCCCGAGGCCGCCCCTGCCGCCCCGCCGCCGCCGCCACCGGCCCCGGCCGCCGCCGAGGCGGCGATCGCGGCCGCCATCGCGGCGGATGTCGCGGCAGC
>NZ_JAFKRK010000018.1:0-51153 GCF_019038535.1 Synechococcus sp. CCAP 1479/9
GGCCGCCGCCGAGGCGGCGATCGCGGCCGCCATCGCGGCGGATGTCGCGGCAGATGTCGCGGCAACGCCCCGCCGGCCTGCCGTGGAGCGGGCGGAGCCCCAGCTGCCGCTGCGCACGGCCGCCACCCCGCCGCCGCCGGCGGCCGTGGCCGTCAGTGACAGCGTGCGGCGCCGCCATGAGGAACGGGAGGAGGAGGCCGAGGGGGGCTTCTGGCCGGTGCTGATCGCCCTGGTGCTCTCGGCGGTCGTGGGGACGGCGGTGGGCTGGTGGTGGCTGAGCCGCGGCAAGGTGGCCGCCCCGGTGCCCGGGGGGCAGAGCGAGCTGCCCAGCAGCCTGCCCCCCTCGGAGGTGGATCAGCGGCAGCAGCTGCTCAACCGCCTGCGGGCCATGCAGGTGGACCGGGCCTGGTTCCTGAGCCTGGTGGATGCGGCCCTGCTGGCCCAGTACCCCGAGCGCAACGGCCGCCTCCCCTCCGACTCCCTGGAGGACGCGCCGCTGCGGCGGGTGTGGAACGAACTGGCCGAGGAATGGCTGGCCCGGGTGGAGCAGTTGCCCCTGCCCCTGCGGCGCCGGCTGGGCAACTTCAGCGCCAGCGACTGGGAGCAGCGGCAGGGTGGCTTCGTGGGCCAGGGGCTGAGCCCGGCGGTGCTGCGGGAGCTGGTGTCGGCCAGCGTCCAGAACCTGCTGCCGAGCCGCGCCTCCCAGGCGATGCCGCCGGAACCCTTCCGCCAGATCTGGTACGCGGCCGCCGAAATGATGCTGGAGAACCTCAGGATCGAGCCGATCGAGGCCCCCTCCGGCAACCCCCAGGTGCTGTCGGCCGAGGTGCCCGCCAGCGGGGCGCGCCTGTTCCCGATCCGCCTGCCCGCCGGCCACGGCCTCGCCCTCGGCGTCAGCGGCTCGCCGCTGCTGCAGATGAGCGTCTACTCGGCCGGGGGCACCCTGCTGGAGCCGAGGGGGCCGCTGCGGGTGGTCACCCTCGACTCCCAGAAGAGCTCGCCGGTGCAGCTGCTGCTCACCAACGACGGCGTCGCCCCGGCCCTGATCCGCCTGTCGCTGCGGGCCGATCCGCCGGCCCCCACACCGCCGCCGGCGCCGGACGCCCCCCCGGCCCCCGAGGAGCCCCAGGACACGCCGGCCACGCCCGCTCCCGCCACCCCCGGGGCCAACCCGGCACCGGCCGCCCCGGCGGCACCGGCCCCCGCGACCCCACCGGCGCCCCCCGCACCGCCCAGCAACTGAGGCCGGAGTTCAGAGACGGGCGACGGCGGCCCGGGTCTCCTTGGCGATCTGCTTGTTCTTCTCGTCGGCGCGCTTGTCGTGCAGCTTGCGGCCCTTGCCCAGGCCGATGGTGATCTTGATCCAGGAGCCCTTGAGGTGCAGGTTCAGCGGGATCAGGGTGAGGCCCTTCTGATCGAGGGCCACGCGCAGCTTGTCGATCTCGCGGCGGTGGGCGAGCAGTTTGCGCACCCGCAGGGGCTCGTGGTTGAAGAACTTGCCGGCGTGGCTGTGGGGGGAGATGTGGACGTTGTGGAGCTGCATCTCGCCGTTGCGGATCAGGCAGAAGCCGTCGCGCAGGTTCACCTGGCCGGCCCGGATCGACTTCACCTCGGTGCCGAGCAGTTCGACGCCGGTCTCGAGGGTTTCGAGAATCTCGTACTGGTGTCTGGCCAGGCGGTTGTCGGCCAGCAGCCGGTTGGCCGGGTCGGCACCCTTGGCGCCACCACCCTTCCTGCCGGGCCCCTTCGCCATCGCCGCGTTCCTGATCACCTGGGTGCTCCCCGACCCTAGGCAGCAGCCGGTACCCTCCAACCATGGCGATCATCTCTTCGGGAGGAACGGCCGCACCCGCTCCCCGGGGGCCACGGTCCGGGGCGGCTCCGGAGCGGCTCGTGGACCCCACCGCCGCCGTCGAGGAGCCCCCCGTGCGGGAGGACGGCCTGCGGCCCCGCCGGCTGGATGACTACATCGGCCAGAGCGAGCTGAAGCAGGTGCTGCGCATCGCCGTGGAGGCCACCCGCCGCCGCCAGGAGGCCCTCGACCACGTGCTGCTCTACGGCCCCCCCGGCCTCGGCAAGACCACCATGGCCCTGGTGCTGGCCGAGGAGCTGGGGGTGCGCTGCCGGATCACCAGCGCCCCGGCCCTGGAGCGCCCCCGCGACATCGTCGGTCTGCTGGTGAACCTGCAGCCCCGCGAGGTGCTGTTCATCGATGAGATCCACCGGCTCAACCGGGTGGCCGAGGAGATCCTTTACCCCGCCATGGAGGACTTCCGCCTCGACCTCACCGTCGGCAAGGGCACCACGGCCCGCACCCGCAGCCTGGAGGTGGCCCCGTTCACCCTGGTGGGGGCCACCACCCGCGCCGGCTCGCTGAGCTCGCCGCTGCGGGATCGCTTCGGCCTGATCCAGCGGCTGGAGTTCTACGGCCTCGATGACCTCGAGGCGATCGTGGTGCGGGCCGCCGGCCTGCTGCAGCTGGCCCTGCAGCCCTGCGCCGCCCAGGAGGTGGCCCGCCGCTGCCGGGGCACGCCCCGCATCGCCAACCGGCTGCTGCGCCGGGTGCGGGACGTGGCGGCGGTGGGGGGCCACGGCCAGATCGATGCGGCGCTGGTGGAGGAGGCCCTCTCCCTGCACCGGGTGGACGGCCGCGGCCTCGATGCCAGCGACCGGCGCCTGCTGAGCCTGATGCTCGAGGCCTACGGCGGCGGGCCGGTGGGGCTCGAAACCCTGGCGGCGGGGCTCGGGGAGGACCCCGCCACCCTGGAAGCAGTGGTGGAGCCCTACCTGCTGCAGCTGGGCTTCCTGCAGCGCACCCCCCGGGGCCGGATCGTCACCCCCGCCGGCCGCGCCCACCTCGATGGTGCGTCCGCGGTGGCGGCATGAGGCGGCGCGCAGGCCCGCCGGGCGGGTCAGCGGCCTTTCTGAGGCTTCGAATCGTCCGACAGCTTCAGCAGCAGTACATCCCCCTGCAGCCGCAGGGACTGGGGGTCGGGCCAGGGTCGCATCGTCCGGAATTGGTCGCTGACGCTGGCGTGCGCGGCCGCATCGCTCACTGTGAGGTTGGCGACGCCAAGGGTTCGGAGGTAAGCCACGATGCGCGCTGGGTTGCCGCCGTCCCAGTTGAAAAAAGATCCGTTCGCCGTCGAGTACCAGGCGGAACGTGACAATAGTGGTCGGTTGAGCTGGCCCTGAACGACAAGCTTCAGGGGGCCCTTTCCACTGAATTCCGGCCTGTTCAGCATGGCGGAGGCAAGGGAAGAGGCGGTGACCAGGTCCGCTCTGGAGTTGTAATTCCGGGCAAAGGAATACTCCGATACGGCATTGAGGCACTGGAAGGAAAGCAGGCCTGTCACTAGGGCTGCTGCCAGAACAGCTCCGCGCCTGAGACTCCTGGCGTGGATCAGCCAGAGCATGGCGAATACCCAGATGACATAGGGAAAGGAGACGTAAGACCGGAGGGGAAGCCTGTTGGGTGTTGACAGGATATTCAGCAGAAACGGTGAGAGCAGCAGCAGAACGACCAGGCCACCCTGCGTGAGCGGAGACCATGGCTGTGATCGGCGCGTCGCGAACCCATAGGTGATGATTGATCCTGCGATCAGGATCGGCAGAGCCCAGAGATCCGGTCCGTAGGAGTAGGCCGGGTGAGCGTAGGAGCGGATGATCTGAAGGACATGACCAAACAAGTAGTCAAGTGGCTTGAATCGAAGCAGGCCGAGGGTGTTGCGCGTGTATTGGTCGAGGTGGGTGGGCTCTAGGCCCTGGATCAGCAGGCTCAGCTTGAAGATCAACCGATGCAGCAGGATGGCGATTGCCCCGTAGCAAAAGAAGTACGGCAAGGCCTTGAGCCTTGCCCTGGCTTCCGTCTGGGCCTCCCCGTCTCCGTTCAGCAGGACACAGCCCACACCGATCGAGAGGTACAGGAGAACAAAGGATTGAAAAAAGCCGATCATCACCACCAGAAGCGCGATCGTGACCAGTGAGAGGCGCCAGAAGCGCGCCCTGCTGCTCGAGTCTCCGGCGTGGACACGCAGGGTCTCGATGGCGGCCATGGGTGCGAGCACCAGTCCAAAGGCAAGCGAAAATGCCGTGACAGGAAACTCCTGCAAGAGCCAGTTCGTCGGGAAGCCGATGAAGATCACGAACGGCAGTGTCGTCCTCCAGGAATGCCGCAGGTTGTGGATGCCGAGCAGCAGGACGTAAGAGGTCACATAGGCCACGGCCAGGGAGGCATAGGCGATGAAGGGGTGGGTGCTCTGCCAGGCGCCTCTGCGGAGAAGTCCAAGCATGAATCTGCCGATCTGGAAGTGAAAGAGAATCGATTGGTTCCTGTCGATGAGAGTCAACTCATCGTCAATCGATACCGTGTAGGAAAAAAGGAAGCCTCCTAGGCAGAGGATGGTGATTCCCAACAGCACGCCGATTGCCCCGCTGGAAAGCCCCGTCTTGCGCGGCATCCTTTCAATCGAGCTGAGCAGGCTGTTGTCCATGGCATCGTGCATCCACAACGCCATCCATGATCACCCGCCGTTACTGTCGGGGCATGGCACACAGCACAGCGCTGGGAGACCCAGTCCCATTCCGAAGCTGGGTCAGGGTCTTTCCGCTCTACTTGGATGGCTGCGTCATGGCAGGGCGGTCCGTCGGCGGGAGCGGATACTGATCATGACGTCGGTCAACCCTTTCAGGGCTCTTGTTCTTCTGTTTCTTGTAGGGCTCCTGGCCTGGCCGCCCGCCGTGCGAGCCGATTCAGACGAGGCGGCGCTGTCCTCACCGTCGCTGTCTTTGCCGGCCCTGTTCGAGCAGGCCCTGGCCGCCAGCCGCGAGGGGCACTTCGGCGAGGCCCTGCCCCTGTGGGACCGGGTGGTGGATCTGGCGCCCGAGGACGCCTCGGCCTGGAGCAACCGCGGCAACGTGCAGCTGGCCCTGGGGGATGCCCGGGCGGCGATCGCCGACCAGGACCGGGCCATCGAGCTGGAGCCCGCCAGCGCCGACCCCCACCTCAACCGCGGCACCGCCGAGGAGGCCCTGGGCCTCTGGCCGGAGGCGGCGGCCGACTACGCCTGGATCCTGGAGCGCAATCCGGAGGATGCCTCCGCCCTTTACAACCTGGGCAACGTGGAGGGCTCCCGGGGTGACTGGCCGGCGGCCCGCCAGTGCTTCGAGGCGGCGGCCGCCGCCCGGCCGGGCTTCGCCATGGCCCGCTCCAGCGCCGCCCTGGCCGCCTTCCAGCTGGGGGACATCCCGGTGGCTGAGAAGCAGCTGCGCGACCTGATCCGCCGTTACCCGCTGTTCGCCGATGCCCGCGCCGGCCTCACGGCGCTGCTGTGGCAGCGGGGGGCCCGGGGCGAGGCCGAGAGCCACTGGGCCGCGGCCTCCGGCCTCGATCCCCGCTACCGGCAGGAAGAATGGCTGCTGCAGATACGGCGCTGGCCGCCCGTGCCCGTGCAGGCTCTGGCCCAGTTCCTGGCCCTGGCCTCCTGAACCGGTTTCGCCCCCTCGGCCTCCCCCTCCGCCCATGACCCCCTTGTCCTTTCCCCCCTTCTCACCCGGCGGGCCCGTCGAAGGGGGGGATGGGGCCTGGGACGCCCTGGGACTGGAGGACACCCTGCAGTCGCTGCTGCCGGAGCTGATCCAGATCCGCCGCCACATTCACCGCCACCCCGAGCTGAGCGGCCACGAACAGCAGACCGCCGCCCTGGTGGCCGGTGAGCTGCGGCGCTGGGGCTGGGAGGTGCGCGAAGGGGTGGGCCGCACCGGGGTGGTGGCCGAACTGGGGCCGGTGGGGGCGCCGCTGGTGGCCCTGCGGGCCGACATGGACGCCCTGCCGATCGAGGAGCGCACCGAGCTGCCCTACGCCTCCAGCCGCCAGGGCCTGATGCATGCCTGCGGCCACGACATCCACACCACCGTGGGCCTGGGGGTGGCGCGGCTGCTGGCCGGCGTGGCCGACCGGCTCACGGCCCGGGTGCGGCTGCTGTTCCAGCCGGCGGAGGAGACGGCGGAGGGGGCCGCCTGGATGCGGGCCGATGGGGCGATGGAGGGGGTGCAGGCCCTGTTCGGGGTGCACGTGTTCCCGAGCCTGGAGGTGGGCACGGTGGGGGTGCGCAGCGGCAGCCTCACGGCCGCGGCGGGGGAGCTGGAGGTGGAGGTGCTGGGGGAAGGGGGCCACGGCGCCCGCCCGCACCAGAGCACCGATGCGATCTGGATCGCCGCCCGGGTGGTGAGCGGGCTGCAGGAGGCGATCAGCCGACGGCTCGACCCGCTCCATCCTGTGGTGGTGAGCTTCGGGCTGATCGAGGGGGGCAAGGCCTTCAACGTCATCGCCGACCACGTGCGGCTGCTGGGCACGGTGCGCTGCCTGGATCTGGAGGTGCACGCCCAGCTGCCGGGCTGGATCGAGGACACGGTGCATGCCCTCTGCCAGGGCCACGGCGGCGAGGCCCGGGTGCATTACCGCTGCATCTCGCCGCCGGTGCACAACGATCCGGAGCTCACCCAGCTGGTGGCCGACACGGCCGTGGGCCTGCTGGGCCGCTCCCGGGTCCAGTGGCTGGAGCAGCCGTCCCTGGGGGCCGAGGACTTCGCCCAGCTGCTGGAGGGCACCCGCGGCACCATGTTCCGCCTGGGGGTGGCCGGGCCCGGGGGCTGCACGCCCCTGCACAGCAACAGCTTCGATCCCGACGAGGGCTGCCTGGAGGTGGGCATCAAGGTGCTCACCCTCAGCCTGCTGCGCTGGATGGAGCAGCCGGTTTGAGCGGCCGTCGGCCCTCCCGCTTCCGGGCGGCACTGCTGGCGCTCTCCTCGCCGCTGCTGATCCTGCTGGCCCTGCTGGTGCTGTTCACCCGCCAGGGGGCCGACAAGCTGCCGGCCGTGCCCGCCCTGGTGATCGGCTCCGGCCTGCTCACCACCAGCTGGATCCGCCGGCGGCGGCGCCGGGCCGAGCTGCTGCGGGCCCTGCGCCAGGCCCCCCGGCCGGCGGCGAGCTGCGCCAAGGTGAAGGATCCCCGCCCTGATCCCCGTGAGTGAGTCCACCCCCGATCTGGAAGCGGCACGCCAGGCGATCACCTCGGGCGATCCAAGCCGGGCGATGCCGGCCCTGGCGGGGCTGCGGGGGGTGGAGCCGGAGGCGGCGATTCCGCTGCTGCTGCTGGGGCTGGAGCAGACCACCTTCGTGATCCGTTCATTGGCCTGCGCCGGGCTGGGGGTGAAGCGCAGCGAGGCCGGCTGGGCGGCCCTGGAGACGGCGGTGCGCCAGGACGAGGACGCCAATGTGCGCGCCGAGGCCGCCAACGCCCTGGCCAGCTACGGGGTGGAGAGGGCCTGGCCCCTGCTGCGGGATGCGTTCGTGGCCGACGACCAGTGGCTGGTGCGCTGCAGCATCCTCTCGGCCCTGGCGGAGCAGGAGGCGATGCCGGCGGCCTGGCTGCTGGAGCTGGCCCGGGAGGCGGTGACCGATGGCGACGGCACGGTGCGGGCCGGTGGGGCCGAGATCCTGGGGCGCCTGGTGCGTGAGGGCCGGGGGCCGGAGGCGGCCCAGGCCCGCGAGGCCCTGGCGGCGCTGCAGGGCGACGGCGACCATCGCGTCACGGCCATCGCCCTGGACGGCCTGCAGGCCTGAAGCCTGCGACTGCGGGGGTTCGTGGGCCCGGAGATGGGGCGGCGCGTCGATTCCGTGACCTGTACAGCCTGTACAGAACCGTGAAACGTTGTTGCGGACCCCTGCCCCCTTCTGGCCTTGACCCCACCCCCGTCCAGCCTTGCTAGGTTTCGAGCGTCACTAGGGGTGCCCGGCGCAGGATCCACCGATCGCTTCGCCCAGGGCTGAGATCACACCCTCCGAACCTGATACGGGTCATGCCGGCGCAGGGAAGTGGAACAGGATCGTGAAACCAATCTCAGGCCGCGCCCCCGCCCTTTGCCGGAGCCCGTCATGCGCAGCGCCTGGATCCAGAAGCGTCGTGGTCAAGCCAACGTCACCCAGCTGCATTACGCCCGCCAGGGGGTGATCACCGAGGAGATGGCCTACGTGGCCAAGCGGGAAAACCTGCCCGAGTCGCTGGTGATGGAGGAGGTGGCCCGGGGCCGCATGATCATCCCCGCCAACATCGAGCACCCTGGCCTGGAGCCGATGGCGATCGGCATCGCCAGCAAGTGCAAGGTCAACGCCAACATCGGCGCCTCCCCCAATGCCTCCGACCTCGATGAGGAGGTGGCCAAGCTGAAGCTGGCTGTGAAGTACGGCGCCGACACCGTGATGGACCTCTCCACCGGCGGTGTGAACCTCGATGAGGTCCGGACAGCGATCATCAACGCCTCCACGGTGCCGATCGGCACGGTGCCCGTGTACCAGGCGCTGGAGAGCGTGCACGGGATGATCGAGAAGCTCGATGAGGACGACTTCCTGCATGTGATTGAGAAGCACTGCCAGCAGGGCGTCGACTACCAGACGATCCATGCCGGCCTGCTGATCGAGCACCTGCCCAAGGTGAAGGGCCGCCTCACCGGGATCGTGAGCCGCGGCGGCGGCATCCTGGCCCAGTGGATGCTGTACCACCATCGCCAGAACCCGCTGTTCACCCGCTTCGACGACATCTGCGAGATCTTCAAGCGCTACGACTGCAGCTTCTCCCTGGGGGATTCCCTGCGCCCTGGCTGCCAGCACGATGCCTCCGATGCGGCCCAGCTGGCGGAACTGAAGACCCTGGGTGAGCTCACCCGCCGCGCCTGGAAGCACGACGTGCAGGTGATGGTGGAGGGTCCGGGCCATGTGCCGATGGACCAGATCGAGTTCAACGTCAAGAAGCAGATGGAGGAGTGCAGCGAGGCGCCCTTCTATGTGCTCGGCCCGCTAGTCACCGACATCGCCCCCGGCTACGACCACATCACCAGCGCCATCGGCGCGGCCCTGGCCGGCTGGCACGGCACGGCGATGCTCTGCTACGTGACGCCGAAGGAACACCTGGGCCTGCCCAACGCCGAAGACGTGCGCGAAGGCCTGATCGCTTACAAGATCGCCGCCCACGCCGCCGACATCGCCCGCCACCGCCCCGGCGCCCGCGACCGCGACGACGAGCTGAGCCGCGCCCGCTATGCCTTCGACTGGAACAAGCAGTTCGACCTGAGCCTGGATCCGGAGCGGGCCCGCGAGTACCACGACGAAACCCTGCCGGCCGACATCTACAAGCAGGCCGAGTTCTGCTCGATGTGCGGCCCCAAGCACTGCCCGATGCAGACCAAGATCACCGACGAGGACATCGAGGGTCTCGAGCAGGTGCTGGCCGAGCAGAAGAAGGCCCAGGGGGAACCGCTGGGGGTCTGAGTTGGGGGTGGCACAGCCAACGGCCCAGGAGGTGATCACTCTCCTGGGCCTGGAGCCCCACCGCACCTGCGGCCTGGTGGCCCAGAGCTACACGGCCGGAGCAATCCCTGGCGGTGCCCTCTACTTCCTGGCCAGCCCGGAGCGGGGCATCCAGCTGCATCGCATCGCCCAGGATCAGGTGTATCACCACTACCTGGGGGATCCACTGGAGGGGCTGCTGGTGTCCGCCGATGGCGTGGCCTCACGGCATCGGGTGGGCAGTGACCTGGCGGCGGGGGAGCGGCCCCAGCTGGCGATTGCCGGTGGCACGTTTCATGCCGGACGGGTGGCTCCGGGTGGCGCCTTCGGTTACGCGCTGCTGGGCACCAGTGTGTGGGGGCGGGTGGATCCGGAGCGGGTGGAGCGCATGGATTTGGGGGCGCTGGGAGAGGTGTTTCCGGCGGCGCTGCCAGTGATCAAGGCTTTTGACTCCGTCTGACCGAGAGGGTCTGGTCGGCTTGTCAGCCAGGGTGAGGGCAGAGGCAAAGCAGCTAGCTTGAACTGAGGAGGTGTCTTCAATGTCCAGACAGTTTGATGTCGTCCTAGAAAGAGATTCAGAAGGTTTCTATGTGGCGACCGTACCGGCACTGCCCGGTTGCCATACGCAGGCCCGATCCCTGGATCAATTGATGGAGCGAGTCAAGGAGGCCATTGAGCTCTGCCTTGAAGTTGCAGGCTCTGCCCTTGAGACACCCAGACGGAAGAACGACGGTTGTGCCGGTTCATTCCAATGAATCTTTGGGGCCCGGCCTTTTGTAGGCATCCGTTCCATGGCTGGAATACGGCCCTTTTGATTGAGAAACTCAACGATCTGTTGCGCCGTCTGAACAGGCCATTGCCAGCCTGGCCCGACCCTTGAGTTGCATGCCCAAACCGATGGATTTATGGTCCAAGCGTCGTTGTTGACCGCATCGATTGGGCTTCCCACTTCCCAATCGCGTCACGTCCTATCTGTACGGGGGGCTGTTCCTCGGCCTGCTCCTGGTGATGGCGGCGGCCCTGACGGTCAACACCATCGGCTTCCGGCTGGCCCCGCGGCTGCGCCAGACCACGCTTCAGGGGCGGCACTTCTCCCACGAGGTGAAGCCGATGTTGATCGGCCTGACCGGAATGTTCGTGGGCGCCTACCTGCAGGGCGTGCTGGCGGAAGGCCGCCCCAAGCTCAAGGGCTAACGCCCCAGACGCGATGGCTTCCAACGCTCCCTTCGCCCTGGTGGCCGCCGCCGGCGGTGCGCCGCTGCTGCTGCGGCAGCTGTTTGACGCCGAGACCAGCACCTTCACCTACCTGCTGGCGGATGTGGCCTCCCGGCAGGGGGTGCTGATCGATTCGGTGTACGAGCAGCACCCCCGTGATCTCTCCCTGATCCGGGAGCTGGGCATCCAGCTGGTCGCCAGCCTCGACACCCACGTGCACGCCGACCACGTGACCGGCAGCTGGCGACTGCACCGGGCCACCGGCTGCGCCATCGCCCTGGCCGCCGTCGCCGGGGCCGAGAACGTGACCCTGCCCCTGCGCCATGGGGATCGGGTGAGCTTCGGCGGCCGCCACCTGGAGGTGCGCGCCACCCCAGGCCACACCGATGGTTGCCTCAGCGTGGTGCTCGATGACCACAGCGTGGCCTTCACCGGCGATGCCCTGCTGGTGCGGGGCTGCGGCCGCTGTGACTTTCAGCAGGGGGATGCCGCCACCCTGTACCACTCGATCACCGAGCAGCTCCTCTCCCTGCCCGACCACTGCCTGCTCTACCCGGCCCACGATTACAGCGGCCGGGCGGTGAGTTCGGTGGCCGAGGAGAAGGCCTACAACGCCCGGCTCGGGGGCGAGGCCGATGAGCGCGACTTCGTGGGCTACATGGAGAACCTGCATCTCCCCCACCCCAACCGGATCTCCGTGGCCCTGCCGGCCAACCTGCGCTCCGGCCGGCCCGCTGACGGTGGTCTGGATGAGGCGGACGACTGGGCCCCGATCGAACGCAGCTATGCCGGCCTGCCGGAACTGACAGCCGACTGGGTGGCCGACCATCGCGAGGCCCTGACGCTGGTGGACGTGCGTTCCGAAGCGGAGGTGCAGGGCCCGGACGGCCGCATCCGGGGCAGCCTGCTGATTCCCCTGCCCGAGTTGCAGATCCGGGCCGGCGAGATACCAACCGATCGACCCACGGTGGTGCTTTGCCACTCCGGCAGCCGCTCCGCCCTGGCCACCCAACAGTTGCAGAAGAAGGGGCTCACACAGGTGGCCAACCTGCGCGGCGGCCTGCGGGCCTGGAAGGCGCAGGGGCTGCCGTTGGAGCATCCCTGAGGAATCACACCATTGTGGTCTTCTGTAGCCGAGGACACAGGTGGTTCACGGACTCGTTAATCGCGGCTGGGATTGGGGTTCTTGAATAAAGTGTCACCGAGCTCACCCGTTGTAGAGACTGTTTTCTTTGCACAAGCTTGACTTCTCTGGCATGGGCCTGCCGGATGGGGGTGGTTCGCATAACCGTTGAAGAACAAGTTAGACCTCATCATGACCGTCACCGACCAGTTCCAGTTGCTGAAGAGCGAGCTTCACGGTTTCGCGGATCTAGGCAGAGAGCCCGGGTCTATCGGATTTCTTGGGCGAGAAGCCCTGGGATTTCTCTCGATTGCCGGAACGCTTAAAGAAAGAGGGATGGTTGGCAATGCATGCGTTGATGAGCGCTATATCTCTAATTGTTTTGCCAGCTCGCTCATCGAAGGCTTTTTCTGGTTGGTTTACATCCTTGATGAACGCTCTAGTCGTCCGTCACGGCATGGAAATCTCGTAACGTTATTCAAGCGAGACTATTGCAAGTTCAACTATGAAAACTCGGTCGTCAATTGTTCTCTCGCGCCGCCTGGCCAAGGATGGAGCCAAATCCAGGGTTGTCTAGATGTAAGAAGCATGATCACTCAGGTGCGTATCGATCAAGGTAATCGACTCGAGCCGCTCTATGCCATTTACCGTATTGCCAGCTTCGACACGCACAGGAAGAGCTTGATCAGCATCATCGTAGCGGCGCTCGGCGACTCCAATCCGAGCTTTAAAGAACTTGACATAGACTTCGCTTTTAATCTCATCGCCAATCAGTACTTGTTTATGCTCCGCCATCTGGACGCGGCGAGCGAGATCTATCTACTTGCTCAAGCGACAGCATCAAGCGCTTCACAATTGGTACTATCGCTTGAGCTCAGGCGTTAGCCCGCAAACACTCCCTGATTCTCATGCTCAATACTGTTACCTTGAAGTTCGGATCCAATGGGACTTTGTCAGAACTGAGTGTTGATCCGCTCAGGATGACGGTGTTCGTTGGGCCGAACAACTCCGGAAAGAGTTTGGTACTCCGCGAGATTCAGCAGTATGCGGAACACGGCAAACCTGCCAGAAGCAAAATTGTTGAACACCTAGAAATCGCATACCCCGATCCTGAGTCAGCAGCCGTACTCGTACGTTCTCGAGAAGCTGCATTGCCTCCAGGGCAGTACCTCCAGGAGAACCATGTGCGGCTAATTCGCACCATTCCAAGTTCGGGCAGTGTGTCGCAATTTGATGTCAACGTTCCCCATCTTCTCCAGAACATCCAAGGTGCTTGGGAAAAGCAGAGTGCTTCCTCCTTACCTGCGAGATTCGATCCCTGGCCAGGTGTATTCGAGCAGTTCGTCTCGCTCTATACGATTGCGCTAGACGGCCGAACGCGATTCGCACTTACGGAGCCGCGCCAAGCAGGTGACTTGCAGCTCGCTCCACAAAACCATCTCGCGGCCCTGTTTGTAAATGATGTGGCCCGCGCTAGGGTACGTGAGATCACTCACGATGCGATCGGATTATATTTCGTCATCGACCCGACAAACTTGGGCACCTTCCGAATACGGATGTCGCTCCGAGCTCCAGCCGATCCCACTGAGGAACAGGCTGTAGATCAGCGTTCCCGCAATTTCCATGCAGCGGCCACCGATATTGCGGAAGCAAGCGATGGAGTGAAAGCGTTCACCGGGCTTGTCAGCGCGCTTATCAGCGCAGACTATCGCATCATACTTGTTGATGAGCCTGAGGCGTTTCTTCACCCACCGTTGGCGCGAAAGCTTGGTGGAACTATGGCCGCACTGGCAACTGAGCGCAAAGCAAACGTGTTCGCGTCGACGCATAGCGCTCACTTCCTGATGGGCTGCATCGAATCCGGGACGCGGACGAATATTATTCGCCTTACCTATAACCAAGGAAGTGCTACCGCACGGCTGCTCCCGGACAGTCGACTGTCCACGCTGATGCGTGATCCACTTCTTCGTTCAACGGGTGTTCTGAACGCACTTTTCCATGCAAGTGCGGTTGTATGTGAAGCTGATCGGGATAGGGCCTTCTACGAAGAAATTAACACCCGCCTAGTTGCTGCGAAGAAGCCTGCGGTAACGGATGGCGTATTCCTCAATGCGCAAAACAAACAGACAATCCGTCGCATTGTGCAGCCTCTGCGGGAGATGGGTATTCCAGCAGCCGCAGTAGTCGATGTCGATATAATCAAAGGCACCGACCTTCGCGATCTTCTTGGTGCTTGCTTTGTGCCGAGCGCCCTTGTCCATTCGCTTACAATACTTCGCGGTAACATAGAGGCTCGCTTCAAGGAGCTGGGTCTAGATATGAAGGCTGGTGGTGTCAGGCAACTCCAAGGCGCTGATCGTGAGTCCTTTGAGTCGCTAATGGAGCAACTTCGTGCCTATGGGGTTTTCGTTGTGCCGATCGGTGAAGTTGAGTCTTGGCTACAATCTCTTCGTGTCGCTGCTGCCAAGGACGTGTGGCTCACGACGATCTTCGAGCGAATGCGTTCTGATCCTAACGAAGTGGATTATGTCCGCCCGGAATCAGGTGATGTTTGGGGCTTCATTGAGGCCGTCGCCAATTGGACTTCTGATCCAATGCGCCACGGTATGCCATTGGAATAGCTCATCCGAGGCCAAGAAGTCGCTGCGGCGGATGTGCAGCCGGAAGCAGTTCGGCATAATGTAAAGTCGGCACATGGCTGAATGCCGCTGATCTAGGAGTCACCTTGCTGTTGGCCGCCTGAGCTCTCGAATCTTGTCTAAAATCATTTTATACCAATTGTTTCTTATGCAGCTTGACCGGACTTTGGCCAACTTATGCAAGGAGCTGTTTTAAGATGGTCGAGTACCATAAAGTGGTAAGGCTTCTCACAAGGAACGGGTACAATGAGCGAGAAAACATCTCAGACTATTGGTTCTCTAATCATGAAGAGCTGGCAAGAATTGTCAACCAGAGATTCCCTTATCATAGTCAGATCTTTGACTTACAGGTGAGGTGGAGATCGGCAATGGGTGAGACTCGCGTAAACGCCCTCAAGGAACATATAGAGCATTTGCAGGAGCAAGCACGCTTAGAGCGTTCGAGGAAGTACCAGCGCGGTGATTATGGTCGATTCATCGAATTGGCGAAGATAGATCTTAATGGCTTCGTGTTTCATTTTGATGAACGTGAATGCACTATCAAAACTCTAGTAAACTCTTTTAAAACAAGCCAAATTGAAGGTTGGCATGATCTGAGGGGCATTCCTCTAGATGGAGTCCGTGTGTCAGACTCTGCATTGATTGGGCTTAACTTCAGTAGTGCATCATTCATTGGTGCAAACATTCAACAAGTTGACCTTGTCAATTGTAACTTTGTATCGGCAAACCTTGATGATTCAAGATTTGTAGCAGTACGCCATGGTGGAGGTACTGCTCTTGGCGGGGCTTCATTTAGAGGGGCCTTCATAAATGCAGTTGCTCTAAGCGATGAAGTCGTTGGTTCCCCGATGCGAATCATAGAGATCAGTTACTTTGGGCTTATCGTGTATCTGCTAGATGTGCTGGTGCTGAAGAGACATCCGGCAAGGAACCGCAGAAAGTGGACGAGATTTCAATTGGTAGACGTTCGCGGAGTAAGCGACCCTTTATTGAAATATCAAGCTGAATATATTAACTGGTCACAGTCTCTTCTTGGAAAAATTGATGGTTTTGATGAGCTTCCTCTTATTGAGCGAGTCTCTCTTCTTCTATCAATCACTTTGACGAAGTACTGGAGATCGCCGGCCGTTCTCTTGAGCTTTGCTGTGATCGCAAACATAATCTTTGCGGGATTATACGTAGCCTTCTCATGTCATTATACAAATTTTTCGGGCTCGCCCTTGGAAAGCTTCTATTTTAGCGTATTGATGTTTACTGGTTACGGAAACATAACGCCACGTGACGATCTTGGTAGAGTCATTGTGATGGCTGAGGTAATCCTAGGCTATTTGGCTCTCGGCAGCTTTCTGTATATCTTAGGTCAGAAAGTGTCTCAAAGATATTAGGGAGCTTAGTTTGTCGTCTTGCTGATAAGCCATGCTTTTGGCCGGATGGTAATTGCATGCCACCGGGATGTTGGAAGAATGATAGATATTCGTGAATGGTGCGTCAGTCAGGCGTTCTCGAACTTCACCTTTGGTGATACCTAACCTTCTGCCCCTCCCGCTCGCTCTGGAACCGCTGCAACCGGTGCGTCAGCGCTCGTAGCCGTTTCATGTGGTGGGAGTTCACCGGATCAAACAGATCCCCCCGGGCGGTTTCGATGAACACCAGCACGTCCTTGGGACTGCAGGGACCACTTTTCCAGCCGTGGAATTCCCGATGCAGATCGGGCGTCAGCACCAGGATGTTCTCCGGCAGGTCGGCCAGATCCGGGCGGCTGCGGCGGTCAAACAGATGGTGCCCGTCCAGGTCGATCTTCTTGTACACCTCTGCCTTCTTGCCGGTGATCTCGCAGCGATGGCCGGCGGCCGACTTGGCACGCTTGATGGCCCGGTCCACGCCTTCGGTGAGGTAGCGGATCTCGGAGTTGAAGCAGGCTTCCACGACATCGCCCACCGCTTCGATCCAGGCCTGGCGCGTCTTAGTTATCCGGCTGTTCACCCGCATGTCGCGGGCGACGCGGGCGATGCCCCGCTGGCTGATCAGCAGCTGCCGCTCCTCGCTCTCCAGGAAGTCCTTGTTGAGCTCCAAGGCCTCTTCTCCTTCTTCGGTGCCAGCGATGCGCAGCCGGTTCCAGGAGTTGTTCAGTCCCAGGTAGTTTGTCTGCAGGATCCCCACCGTGGTTTTCCGGCTCACGAAGGCCAGATCGCCCCGGATCTCCAGGGTGCCGCCGGCCTCGATGAACTCCTGGGTGATCCGCCGCGACACCAGCAGCTGCTTGCGCTTCTGCTTCACGTTGAACAGTCGTTCGCGGATCTTGCCAAGCAAGCCCGTTTTCTCGGTGGCTTCGATGTAGCGGGCCAGCGCCTCCACGCCCTCCTCGCTGAAGCGCCGGGGGCGTCGACCATTGGCGCCGGCCACCGCGGGGCCGGCGTACTCGAAGTGCTCGCCCTCCACGAGTTCCCATTCGTCGTCGCCCTTGGCATCGAACGCGTCGACGATGTTGTAGAGGCTGTCGATCCGTTTTCCGAGAATCCTGGCCGTTTCCTTGGCCGTCAAAAGGTCGCGCATCGTTTCAGGGCATCAGGGCAAGGATCGAGTCCTTCATCGTCTGCAGGCGTTCCGCCACGCGGGGATCGCCGCCGTGGTCGGGGTGGTGCACCTGGATCAGGCGCCGGAACGCCTCGCGCACCTCATCCGCCGTGGCGGTCTTCGGGTCGAGGCCGAACACCACCCAGGGCCGGAAGTGCTGCAGCACGTCGATGCCATTGATCACGGTGGGTCCGTCCTCCAGGTTCCGCTCGTTGGCCGGAATGCCGATGAAGCGCCGGTAGAGGACCAGCCAGTCGTCCTTGGTCTTCAGCGCCACCTCTTCGCCCGTCATCGAGAGCTGGAAGTTCTTGTCCTTCCGCAGCTGGGTGACGGTCTTGCACCTGAAGTGGGCCAGCACCTTGTTCTTGATCTCGGTGGCGGTGGGGGGCTTGGGCTTCGGCGGCGGCGGATCCTTGAACGCTGCCCCGTTGATCGTCTGCGCGAAGGTCAGCAGGTCGGCCTCGCTTAGTTCCGGCTGTGCCAGGAGCGCCTGGATCAGCCCCCTGACCTCCGTCAGCGTCAGCTTTTTGCTTCGGGCGGCCACAGGCCAGTGGTGGAAACGATTTTCATCCTGGCCAGTGGCCTGTGGGGTTGCCTGGGGGCTTAGGAAACTGTCGTGTTTCGCCTGTCTGCCTGACCCTGCGGCAGCCACCAGAACGCCCGGTCTGTCTGGGTTCGGTGCTAAGGAGTGCCTTTGCTAGGTTGCCGCCGCCTGCCTGGCCCGTTGCAGCCTGATGAAAGCCGTCATCCTGGCCGGTGGACTGGGTACCCGACTCGCCGAGGAGACCCACCTGCGGCCCAAGCCGATGGTGGAGATCGGCGGCAAGCCGATCCTGTGGCACATCCTCAAGATCTACAGCCACCACGGCATCAACGATTTCATCATCTGTTGTGGCTACAAGGGTTATGTGATCAAGGAATACTTCGCCAACTATTTCCTGCACACCAGTGATGTCACCTTCCATATGGATCTCAACCATATGGAAGTGCACCGCCAGAAGGCCGAACCCTGGAAGGTCACCCTGGTCGACACCGGCGATGCCACCCTCACCGGCGGCCGTCTGGCCCGGGTGCGCAGCTACCTCCCCGACGACGAGTCCTTCTGTTTCACCTACGGCGACGGGGTCGCCGATGTGGACATCACCGCCCTGATCGCCCACCACCAGCGCCAGGGCCTGCAGGCCACCCTCACCGCCGTCCAGCCCCCCGGCCGCTACGGCGCCCTGCACCTCGATGGCGATGTGGTCACCGATTTCGAGGAGAAGCCCGACGGCGACAATGCCTGGATCAACGGTGGTTTCTTCGTGCTCGAGCCCCCCGTGATCGACCTGATCGACGGCGACCAGTGCATCTGGGAGCAGGCCCCCCTCAAGGCCCTGGCCACCAAGGGTCAGCTCAACTCCTTCAAGCACCGCGGCTTCTGGCAGCCCATGGACACCCTGCGCGACCGCCAGCGCCTCGAAGACCTCTGGCAGCAGGGCCGCGCCCCCTGGAAGATCTGGAGCTGACCATGGCCAGCACCTCCCCCCGGCGGGCCTGGCAGCAGCCCGATCCCGCCTTCTGGCAGGGCAAACGGGTGCTGCTCACCGGCCACACCGGCTTCAAGGGCAGCTGGCTGGCCCTTTGGCTCTGCGAGCTGGGGGCCCGCGTCACCGGCTTTGCCCTGGCGCCCGACACCGAACCCTCCCTGTTCGACCAGCTGGGCCTGGCCGGCCGCCTCGATCACCACGTGGGCGACCTGCGTGATCCGGCCGCCCTCAGCGCGCTGGTGGCCGCCGTCCAGCCGGAGGTGGTGCTGCACCTGGCGGCCCAGCCCCTGGTGCGGCGCAGCTACGCCGAGCCGGTGCTCACCTGGGAAACCAACGTGCTGGGCACCATCCACCTGATCGAGGCCCTGCGGCCCCTGGCCCAGCCCTGCGCCGCGGTGCTGATCACCACCGACAAGGTGTACCGCAACAACGAATGGCTCTACGGCTACCGGGAGAACGATCCCCTCGGCGGCCACGACCCCTACAGCAGCAGCAAGGCCGCCGCCGAGCTGGCGATCAGCTCCTGGCGCGCCAGCTACTGCGGCCCCCTGCCCCACCAGTCGCCCCACCTGCGCCTGGCCAGTGCCCGGGCCGGCAACGTCATCGGCGGCGGCGACTGGGCCGCCGACCGCATCATTCCCGACACCGTCCGCTCCCTGCGCGCCGGTGAGCCCATCACCCTGCGCAACCCCGGCGCCACCCGCCCCTGGCAGCACGTGCTCGAACCCCTCGGCGGCTACCTGGCCCTGGCCGAGGCCCTCGCCGAGCCGTCCGATGGCCTCGCGATGGCCGAAGCCTTCAACTTCGGGCCCCAGCTGGAGGCCAACCGGCCCGTGCAGGAGCTGGTGGAGCAGGCCCTGCACCACTGGCCCGGCACCTGGATCGATGCCTCCGATCCCACGGCCCCCCACGAGGCGGGTCTGTTGAACTTGGTGGTGGACAAGGCCCACCACCGCCTCGGCTGGTCGCCCCGCTGGGATTTCGCGACCACCACCGCCCGCACGCTTCAGTGGTATCGCCGCGTGATCGAAGCCGGCGACGACCCCGTGTCCTGCTGCCTCGACGACCTCACCGCCTATCTCGCCTGCTGCCCGCCGGGCCGATCCACCCCATGACCGCCGACCTCGACCAGCTCAAGCAGGAGATCCTCCGGCTCACCCGCGTCTACGCCCGCCGCGCCCACGCCGGCTTCCGCCCCGGCGATGACCCGGAGCGCACCCCCCACGCCGACGGCCAGACCATCCCCTACGCCGGCCGCGTCTTCACCGAAGACGAAGTCGAAGCCGCCGTGGGCACCACCCTCGACTTCTGGCTCACCCTCGGCACCGAAGGCGCCGCCATGGAGAGCGAGCTGGCCGCCTTCCTCGGGGTGCGCCACAGCCTGCTGGTCAATTCCGGCTCCTCAGCGAATCTGGTGGCCATCTCGGCCCTCACCTCCCACCGCCTGCCCGCCGAGCGGCGCCTGCGCCCCGGCGATGAGGTGATCACCGTGGCCGCCGGCTTCCCCACCACCGTGGCGCCGATCCTGCAGGTGGGTGCGGTGCCGGTGTTCATCGACGCCGACCCGATCACCGGCAACGCCCGCTGCGACCAGCTGGAAGCCGCCTTCACCCCCGGCGTCACCAAGGCCGTGATGATGGCCCACGCCCTGGGCAACCCCTTCGACCTGGCGGCTGTGCTGCGCTTCTGCCGCGCCCACGACCTCTATCTCGTCGAAGACAACTGCGACGCATTGGGGTGCTCCTATTCCATGCCCCGGGAGCTGGCCGAATCCCTCGGCTTCTCCGACAACAGCCCCGGCCTCGATGAGGGCCCCGACCGCGTCATCCGCTGGACCGGCACCTGGGGCGACATCAGCACCCAGAGCTTCTACCCGCCCCACCACCTCACCATGGGCGAGGGCGGCGCCGTCAACATCGTCCGCGACCAGAAGCTCAAGGTGGTGGCCGAGAGCTTCCGCGACTGGGGCCGCGACTGCTGGTGCCCCTCCGGCAAGGACGACACCTGCGGCAAGCGCTTCGACTGGCAGCTGGGCGAGCTGCCCGCCGGCTACGACCACAAGTACATCTACAGCCACCTCGGCTTCAACCTCAAACCCCTCGATCCCCAGGCCGCCATCGGCCGGGTGCAGCTGCGCCGCCTGCCCGAGTTCATCGAGGCCCGCAAGCGCAACTGGCAGACCCTGCGCGAAGGCCTGGTGGCCACCGAGCACGTGCTGGAGTTCTCCTTGCCCACCCATGCCACCGGCTGGGATCCGCAGACCGGCTTCTCCTGGGATGCCAGCGGCTGTCGCACCGACTGCTCCTGGTTCGGTTTCAAGATCGCCGTCAAGCCCGACGCCCCCTTCCGCCGCACCGACCTGGCCCGGGAGCTGGATGCCCATCGCATCGGCAACCGCATGCTCTTCGGCGGCAACCTGGTGCGCCAGCCGGCCTTTGTGCAGCTGCGCGCCGATCGCCCCGACGCCCTGCGGGTGGTGGGCGATCTGGCCGGCGCCGACGCGATCATGGTCGACACCCTCTTCCTCGGCACCTACCCGGGCCTCACGGCGCCGATGCTGGCCAAGGAGATCGACGTGATCCGGGCCTTCTGCCAGGCCTGATGCGGCTGTTCCTCACCGGCGGCACCGGCTTCATCGGCTCCCACGTGCTGGCGGCGGCCCTGGCGGCGGGGCACCAGGTGCGGGCCCTGCGCCGCAGCCCCGCCTCTGCCCCGGTGATCCCCCTGCCGCGCCAGCCCCAGTGGTGCGAGGGCGACCTGCTCACCTTACCGGCCTCCGCGCTGGAGGGGGTGGAGGTGGTGCTGCACCTGGCCTCGGCGGGTGTCAGCCCGAAGCAGGTGCCCTGGGCCGAGCTGGTGCAGGCCAACGTGGCCGGCAGCCTGCGGCTGCTGGAGCTGGCGGCGGAGGCGGGGGTGCGCCGCTGCGTCGTCACCGGCACCAGCCACGAGTACGGCAACGCCGCCCGCCGTTTTGCGGCCATCCCCCCCGATGCCCCCCTGGAGCCCCTGAGCGCCTACGGGGCCAGCAAGGCGGCGGCCTTCCAGCTGCTGCGCACCTTCGCCATCCAGCGGCACCTGGAGCTCTTCTACGGCCGCATCTTCACCGCCTACGGCGAGGGCCAGTTCGCGGGCAACTTCTGGCCCTCCCTGCGGCGCGCCGCCCTGGCCGGGGAGGACTTCCCCATGACCTCCGGCCGCCAGGTCAGCGATTTCGTGCCTGTCGCCGCCGTGGCGGCCCACCTGCTGGAGGCCTGCACGCGCCCCGATGTGGCCCCGGGCCGCCCCCTGGTGGCCAACATCGGCTCGGGCGTCGCCACCAGCCTGCTGGCCTTCGCCGAGGCGGAGTGGAGCCACCTGGGGGCGACCGGTAGATTGCGCCCCGGTGTGCTTCCCGACCGCCCCGATCAGATCGAGCGATACGTTCCGGACCTGGCTGGTTTGAGGCTTCCCGCGTCCCCTCTGCCCTGAATCCGATGAAGGTCCTGATCACCGGCGGTTGCGGCTTTCTCGGCTCCAACCTGGCCGCCTCCTACCTGCAGGAAGGCGCCGAGGTGATCGTGCTCGATGCCCTGTTCCGGCGCGGCTCGGCGGCCAACCTGGCCTGGCTGGAGTCCCAGGCCGCCCCCGGGCGCTTCCACTTCATCCAGGGCGATCTGGCCGAAGCCGAGGCCGTGATGGCCGTCTTCCGCCGCCACGCCCCCTTCGACTACATCGCCCATGTGGGCGGCCAGGTGGCGATGACCACCTCCCTGACCGATCCCGCCCGCGACCTGCAGACCAACGTGCTGGGCACGTTCCACGTGCTCGAAGCCGCCCGGGCCCTCTCCCCGGAGGCGCTGATCGCCTACAGCAGCACCAACAAGGTCTACGGCGACCTGGAGGGCCTCCGCTACGAGGAGACCCCCACCCGCTACCGCCTCCCCGACCACCCCGAAGGCCTCGACGAAGCCCTCGGCCTCGATTTCTCCACCCCCTACGGCTGCTCCAAGGGGGCGGCGGACCAGTACGTGCGCGACTGGGCCCGCGTTTATGGCCTGAAAACGGTGGTGTTCCGCCACTCCTCGATCTTCGGCGGCCGCCAGTTCGCCTCCTTCGACCAGGGCTGGGTGGGCTGGTTCTGCCAGAAGGCGATCGAGCAGAAGCGCGCCCACCTGGCGGGCGTGTCCCCCCAGCCCTTCACCATCGCCGGCACCGGCAAGCAGGTGCGCGATGTCCTCCACGCCGACGACCTGATCCGCCTCTACCGGGCCGCCTACGAGCACCGGGAGCGCATGACCGGCGAGATCTTCAACATCGGCGGCGGCGCCGCCAACTCCCTCAGCCTGCTGGAGCTGTTCGCCCTGCTCGCCGAGCTGCTGGCCATTCCGCCGCTCGTTTACACCCCCACCCCCCGCCGCGCCAGCGACCAGGACTGCTTCATCGCCGACATCGGCAAGGCCCAGCGCCTCCTGGGCTGGTCGCCGGCCATCTCCTGCCGCGACGGCGTCAGCCGCATGCTCGCCTGGACCGAAACCAACCTGATGGGCTGAGGCCGGGGTGAACCGAACCATGCCCGTTGCCCTGCAGAAGCTGCGCCCCCTGCTCGTCTCCGCCGGCTTTATCGGCCTCTGCGCCCTGTTCTATTTCCTGAGGCGGCCCTCCATCACCCTGGAGCCGCTCCTCTATGCGGAAGACGGATCGATCTTCCTGCAGACGGCGATCGATTCAGGCGTCCACTCCATCTTCAAGACCTACGCCGGCTACAGCCACCTGCTGCAGCGCCTGGTGGCCCTGTTCGCCGTCAACAACCTCTCGCCGCTGGATTACCCGCAGTTTTTCCTGGCGGTGGCCTGGGCCAGCTACCTGGTGCCCCTGTGCTGCATGGAGGCCCTGATCCGGATGGGGTTCTTCGGCCGGATCCTGCGCTTCTCCTATATCCCCTATGTCTTCTATCCCTATGGCCAGGAAACCTATCTCAATCTGCCCAACGCCTACATCTTCTTCCCGCTCGGCTTCATCCTGATCGCCTACGCGGTCTACGGCCGCCTGCTGCAGGGCAGCGAGGGGTCGCCCTTGCGGGTGTGGCCGGGCTTCCAGCTGCTGCTGTTTCTCTATGGGCTGGTGGCGGTGCTCACGGGGCCCTTCGTCGCCCTCTACGGCCTGCCTCTGCTGGTCTTCGTGCTGCTGAAGCGCCGTCGTCTCTCGCTGGCCCCGGTCTGGCTCACCGTGCCGGTGCTGCTCTCCTCCGTGCAGCTCTATCTCTCCCAGCTGACCTACAGCTACGAGGTTTCCACGGCCCAGGCGATCAGCAAGTTGCTGGCACGGCCGGATGCACTGCTCGACTGGTTCACCATCCACCTGGTCAGCCCCCTGTTCGGCGGCTACAAGCCGGGCTGGTACCTGCGGGTGCTGCCGGAGCCGCTGCAACTGCTGCTGGTGGCTGTGATGGTGGCCGTTGTGGTGCTGGCGGTGCGGGTGGTGAGTCGCCGGATGCGGCAGCCGGCGCTGCTCTATCTGGCCATGTTCTCCACCATGGTGCTCTCCCTCTCCAGCCTGCTGGTGGCGGTGCGCCGGGGGGCTCCCATCGTCGCCCTGACCGTGGAGGATGCCGGCGGGCGCTTCTTCTTCTGGAACACCGTTCTGTTCCTCACGATCCTGCTCACGGCCTTTGTTCTCCTGGTGCGAGATCGCACAACCCGCCAGGGAACGGCCTCCAGGATCCTGGCCTCCTGGCTGATCCTTTCGATCGTCTTCTATCACAACAACGTCGCCCGCCGCGAGGCGCCGATCAGCTACACCGAACAGCTCGAGCAGCAGTGCAGGGTGCCCGGCAAGCGGCCGATGGAGCTGCAGATCTTCGCGGGCCCGATCTGGAGCTTCCAGCTGGGTCGGCCCCAGATCGACAGACTCTGCGCCGGCGTGATGCACTTCACGCCGATGAACACCAAAGCCAGTGATGTGCTGCCAAAGCACCTCCAGCCCATGCCGTTGAAGATCGGGCAGACGATGCGCTTCCCCGTCGTTCCACTGGAGGATCACAGGATGGAGGCCGTCGGTCTGATGATCGGCACCAACAACCGGGTCAACCAAGGCGTCCTGCGCCTCTGCGTTCAAGCCCCATCGGCGGCCGCCCCTGTCTGTTCGGCGGATGTGGACAAGAGGCGCCTGCAGGACAACCACATCGCCCGGTTCCCCTTCGCCGACGGCCTGGCGGTGCGCTCCGGCGAGACACTGGAGTTTTCCCTGAGCGATCTGGATCGGCCTGGAAACAGGTCCAAGGGCGAGACGGCCGTCTATGGGTCCAGGCTGATCAGCAGCCCCGTGGCCTTTGCGGGAGTGAGCTAGCGGCCGGCCATTCCAAGGGCCACGATCCCATAACCCACGGTGATGGCCAGGATGTTGGCCGGAGCCACCGGGGCCGCATCCTTCAGCGAGAAGAACACATACAGCAGCGGATATTGCAGGCTCAGCACCAGCACGGCCAGTTTTCGATCGACCCCGGGCAGCACCAGGGCCGTGATGCCGAAGGAGGCGCCATAGCAAACAAGCGACGCCGCCAGGTAGATCGCACCGGTGCGGACACCTTCGGCCGGCGGCCTGATCCGCAAGATGAATTGGCCCAGGCATGCCGCAAGAACGGCAGCCAAAAGATACACTGCCTGCAGCATGCTTTTTGACAACATTTGCCCATGACGACGTCGACGCATCATATCGCCATTTGCATTCCCTGTTACAACGAGTCGTCCAACGTCGAAGCGCTCTATGTGAGGCTGGCCAAGGTTCTCGAACAGTTTCCGGACGATGTCTTCTCGATCGTTTTTGCTGATAACTGCTCCACCGACCACACGGTGGATCTGATCGAGGGGCTGGCGGCCAGGGACTCCCGCGTCGGTCTGATTCGCAACGTCTCGAACTTCGGTTTCGTGCGCTCCTCGGCCAATGCCCTGCTGGTGCCCGATGCGGATGCCAATGTCTTTCTGATGTCGGATCTGCAGGATCCCCCCGAGCTGGTGGCCGATCTGATCAGCGCCTGGAAGAAGGGCGACGACCAGGTGATCTTCGCCGTGCGGCGCTCCAGCCATGAAAGCCCGATCCTGTTCCTCTGCAAGAAGGTCTATTACGCCACGCTCTCGTGGCTGTCCGACTACCCAATGGTGCGTGACACCACCGGTTTCGGCATCTACGACCGCTCGGTGATTCTGGCCCTGCGGCAATCGATCGACTCCTACCCCTTCATCAAGGGCCTGGTCTGTGCCATCGGTTTCAAGTGGTCCACGATTCCCTATGTGAGCGCCGATCGCAAGGGCGGCAGCAGCTCCGCCTCGCTCTCATTCCTGGTGGATTTCGGCGTGCTCGGCATCGTCACCTCCTCCCGCAAGCCGATGCGGCTGATCACCACCGCCGGCCTGTCGCTCGGGGCCCTTTCGATTCTGCTGTCGTTCGTGGTGATGGTCAGCAAGCTGATCTTCTGGGACAGCTTCCAGTTCGGTGTGGCCATGCTGTCGGTTTCGGCGCTGTTCTTCGCCGGCACCATGATGTTCGCCCTCGGCATCCTGGGCGAATACATCGGCTTCATCAACCAGCGCACCCTGCGCCTGCCCCTGGTGGTGGAGCGCAGCCGCCACAACGTTCCCTCCCGCGAGACGAAGGTCTGAAAACCGGGGAGTCCCCCTACCATGGGGCACAGCAACGCTTCCTGCTGCTGGCCCCCATGCGCCACTCATCGAGGCTGTGCCATTGCGCCGTGCGCCCTGCGGTCACGGTTCCATGAACGCCGTTCCCCCTGACCAGCGACCCCGCCATGTGCTGGTGTTCGGCGCCGGGGGTGCCCTGGGTTCGGCCATCGGCGAAGCACTGACGGCCGCGGGTGACCAGCTCCACACGGCCGGCTCGGCAGCCGTTTCCCCCTCAGGGCGTGCCCGTTCCCATGTGGCCCTCTCCTATGCCGAACCGGTGAGTGCCGAGCTGTTTGCGGCCTTGCCGCCGCTGGATGCGGTGGTGTGGGCCCACGGCCTCAATGCCAGTGATTCGATCGCTGATTTCGATCCGACCACCTTCGAAAGTCTCTGGCAATGCAATGTGCTGTTCATTGCGGCCAGTCTTTCGGCGTTGTTGTCGGCTGGGCGGCTGGAGCGCGGCAGTCGCCTCTGCGTCATCAGCTCGATCTGGCAGCTGGAGAGCCGGCTGGGAAAACTCTCCTACACCGTCTCCAAGGCTGCGCTGCAGGGCCTGGTGAAGTCCTGCGCCATGGATCTGGGTGCGAAAGGCATTCTGATCAATGCAGTGCTCCCCGGTGTGGTGGATTCACCGATGACGCGACGGCACCTGTCCCCCGAGCAGATCGAGGCGATCACGTCCCAGACGGCCCTCGACCGCCTCGCCCAACCCGAGGACATCGCCGAAGCCACGGCTTTCCTGATCGGGCCTGGCAATCGCTTCATCACGGGCCAGTTCCTGACGGTCGACGGCGGTTTCATCGGCTTCAAGCACACATGACACCCACTGCCAGTCCTTCATGACGTCCCTGTCCCTGGCTTCGCTCCCCCCCCTCGTCATCCGCAGCTCACTGTCGGACTACAGCATCGAGTTCCAGGGGCTGACCGATCTCGGGGCATGGAAGCCTGAGGCGGACCTGATCCTGATGGATGCCTTCTTCCGGGACAGGATCAGCTTTCCAGCAGAGCAGCCCGTCATCTTCGTGGAGGCCACCGAGGACGCCAAGTCCCTGCCGCAGACCATCGAGCTGTTCGTGGCGCTCAAGCAGGCCGGACTCGGTCGCGGCTCCCGCCTGCTCGCCGTGGGGGGTGGCGTCATTCAGGACATCGCCACCTTCGTGACCTCGCTGTACATGCGAGGCATCGCCTGGGACTATGTGCCGACCACCTTCCTGGGCATGGCCGATTCCTGCATGGGGGGCAAGAGTTCGATCAATGTCGGCGCCTACAAGAATCTGATCGGCAATTTCCACCCCCCTCGCTGCATTCAGATCCTTCCTGTCTTCGCACGCACGCTGCCTGCCGTGGAGATGGCAGGAGGGGCTGCAGAGGCTGCCAAGATCGCCTTCTGCCGTGGACCTGAGGCCTTCTCCAGCTATCTGGAACTGGTGCAGCCTGTGTTGTCCGGGGCCTGGAGCGAGCAGGATCTGGCCGCCCTGCTCCATGCCACCCTGCGGGTCAAGCAGTGGTTCGTGGAGAAGGACGAATTCGACCGGGCCGAGAGGCGCTGCCTCAACTTCGGCCACACCTGGGGGCACGCCCTTGAGTCAGCGACCCAGTTCGCCATTCCCCACGGTCTGGGGGTGGCCCTGGGGATGATGGCGGCGGTCCGCTTTCTTGGAGCACCGTCCGATTGTCTGCCGCTCTGGGATCATTGCCTCCAGCTTCTGCATCCGACGCTTGATCCCACGGCCGTTGAATCATTTGATCCAGAACGCTTCCGCCGTGCCTTTCTTGCTGACAAGAAGCATTCTTCCGGTTACTATCATCTGATCGTTCCGGCCTCCAGCGGTGTGAAGCCAGGAATCGGGCCTTCCAGTGTGCTTGGGGTCGAGGAAATCAAGATCCCGGCCGGTGAGCCCCAGTTGGCAGCCATCCAGCTCGCCATGGAGGAGGCCCTGAAGGCCGTGTCGTCCGTTCCCCAGGAGATTGGTTGATGAAATACTCCGATGTGATGCTGGAGTGGCTCAAGTCCGCGGGCTTCACCCACTGCTACTTTGTCGCGGGGGGGAACATCATGCATCTGCTGAACTCCGCCCGCCATCAGATGGTGTGCGTCCCCACGGTGCATGAGGTGGCTGCCGTCATTGCCGCCGAGCATCACAATGCCACGCTGAATTCGGGAACCGCGGCAGAAGCCATCGGCCGTGCCTTTGTCCTGGTCACGGCAGGTCCGGGTCTGACCAATGGCCTCACCGGCCTGGCTGGGGCCTGGTTGGAGAGCCGCGAGCTGCTGCTGCTCGGCGGCCAGGTCAAGGTGAGTGATCTTGCCCCTCCCGGCCTGCGTCAGCTGGGTATCCAGGAAGTCGATGGTGTGGCGCTGGCGGCCCCACTGTGCAAGCAGAGTCTTTGTCTGCGGGAGCCCTTGGATCATCGATCCTTTCTGGCCAGCGTGGCCCTGAGCTGGCAGGGTCGGCCCGGGCCGGTGTTTCTGGAGCTCCCCCTGGATGTCCAGGCCCATCCGGTCCCCGAGGACTGGCTGGCGGCAGAGCCGGCCCCGCCATCCCCGGCGCCCTCGGCCGCCGCTCCCGACATCGCCCCCATCGCGGCCCGGATCGCGGCAGGTGTCGCCGCAGCCCAACGGCCGGTTCTTCTCCTTGGCGGCGGCGTCTCCCGGCCCTGTGCCCAGAAGCTTGAGTCCCTCCTGCAGTCCCTGGGGCTGCCGGTGATGACCACCTGGAATGGGGCCGATCGCTATGGATCCGAGCATTCCAATTACTTCGGTCGGCCCAACACCTGGGGGCAGCGTTACAGCAACATCCTGCTGCAGCAGTCCGACCTGCTGATTGCCATCGGCACCCGGCTCGGGCTGCAGCAGACAGGCTTCAACTGGCAGGAGTTCCTGCCGGTGGGGGATGTGATTCAGGTGGACATCGACCCAGCCGAGCTTGCCAAGCCGAATCCGACGCTGGCGGAGGCCATTGAGGCCGATGCCGATGCTTTTCTGAGCCAGCTGCTCCGTCATGATCTTGGCCAGCACCCGGAATGGCTGGCCTTCTGCCAGGACGTCAAATCCCTGGTGCCCCTCTCTGAGGCCTGCAATGCCACGGCGGAGGGCTATCTGAATCCCTACGACATGGTGATGGACCTCTCCAGGGTCTGCGGTGATGCCGACCATATCGTTCCCTGCAGCAGCGGTGGTGCCTTCACCGTGATGATGCAGGCCTTTCTCCTGCGTCAGGGCCAGACGATGCTCACGAACAAGGGCCTGGCGAGCATGGGCTATGGCCTTTCGGCGGCGATCGGTGTGGCCCTCGCCGACCGCCACCATCGCACCGTTCTGGTTGAGGGGGATGGTGGGTTCAGCCAGAACCTCCAGGAGCTGGCCACGGTCGCCGTCAACGGGCTGAATCTCAAGATCTTTCTGTTCTGCAATGAGGGCTATGCATCGATCCGCATGACCCAGAAGAACTATTTCCAGGGTTCCTATGTTGGCTGTGACGTTCGCTCCGGTCTGGGGTTCCCCGATTGGAGGCTCCTTGGCAAGGCCTATGACGTGCCCGTCCACACCCTCTCCGCTGGGTGGTGTTCCGACGATCCTGTGTTCCTTGAGTTATGGGAGCGTCCATCTCCAGCGTTGTTCCTTGTACCCATCGATCCGGAGCAAAGCTATTTCCCCAAGATCTCCAGCCGTATCAGTGCCCAGGGTGGCATGGAATCCAATCCGCTTCACAGGATGACTCCCGACCTCCCCGACGAGATTGCATCTTGTGTTTACCGATACCTACACACATCCGAGTAATCAGAAGCGTACATTTCTGGTAAGATTCGACCAATCGTCACGAGATCCATGAACGCTCATGAACGGAAGATGTTGGATATTCTTAAGCGCGGAAGGGAATGTTTCGGGGTGGTCGCTACAAAGGCTGAGTTTGAGGCCGAAGGTACCCGTACGGACGAGCTCCTGAGGCTGCTCGAAATCGCCCATAAGGCCGATGTAGGTATGGCCCTGAAGGTGGGTGGCTGCGAGGCCATCCGTGACATGCTTGAGGCGCGGCAATTTGGGGTCAATTACATCATTGCGCCCATGGTGGAATCCCCCTATGCCTTGGGGAAATTCATTGCCGCCAAGAACAAGGTCTTTGCTCCCGAGGATCAGGAGGATGTCAAGTTCCTGTTCAACGTGGAAACAATCGCGGGCTATCGCTGCATCGATGATCTGATCGCAGCAGCCTCTGCGGAGGTTGGCTGCAATGGCGTTGTTTTTGGCCGCGTCGACTTCAGCTGTTCGCTTGGCGTCGGTCGGGAGGGCTTGGAAGGCAACGAGGTCACCGCGGTTGGAGAAGATATCGCCATGAAGTGCCAGAAGGCCGGTCTTGAGTTCGTTGTTGGTGGAGCCGTGTCGATTGATGCGTTTCCCAACCTGAAGCGATTCCAGGCTGTCCATCTGGATCGTTTCGAAACCCGCAAGGTCATCTTCCAGGGATCCGCCCTTGACTCGCCTGATCTTGCAGAAGCCTTGCTGCAGGCTGTTCACTTCGAATTGCTCTGGCTCCTCAATAAGCGTGAGTACTATGGCCTGATGTACCAGGAAGACCAGATGCGCATCGAGATGCTGGAGAGCCGTTGGAAGGTGCTTGAGCGCGACGCCTGATCTTGAGCCACGCGATGCTCGATCTTGAGCCATTCGATCGATAACGGACGAAACAGTTATTTCACTTCCACGCCACTTGCTGATGTCTGAATTTCATTCCAAGCCCATTGCTGTCACCGGTGCCACCGGGTGGGTGGGAAAGACCGCACTGCACGAGCTCCAGCGTCTGCTCGCGCCCGATGTCTTTCGTCAGCAGGTCCGCGCCTATGCCAGCAAGCCCGGCTTGCTGAGCACCACAGCCTATGGACAAGACCAGTCGTTCGATTATCCCGTCCATCCACTGGCCGACCTGCCGGAGCATGCGAAGCAGGAGCCCTTTGGCTATCTCTTCCATGGGGCCTTCTTCCCTCGCTCAGGGCTGGATGCTGTCGGTGTCGACGCCTATATCGCGATCAATCGGGAGATCACGAGGCTTGTCTGCGAGGCCCTTGTGCATTCACCCGGCGTCAGGGCTGTGAACATCTCCTCCGGTGCCGCGGCGGCCTTTGACCACACCGGTCCGGCCTCTGAAGAAAAGACCGCTGAAAACCCCTATGGCGCCCTCAAGTATGAGGAGGAAGTGCGGATCAGGGAGCTCACCGCCAGCCTCATCCTGAGGATCTACACGCTCTCGGGCAGATTCATGACGAACCCTGAGATCTATGCCCTGGGTGACTTTCTTCTCAAAGCCCGGGACGGTAGCCAGATCATCCTGAAGTCCAAGAACCGTGTCGTCCGCGGCTTTGGCCACGCCGGCAACATTGTGGCGTTGGCCTGGGCGTGGCTGGCAAGCGACCACCCGCCACTGGAGGGCCCCCTGGCCACCGTCAGCGAGGAAACCGATCTGACGTCCCTGGCACAGAGAGTCAGCAGGTTATTCAGCCTTCCTGAGCCCGTCTCCTCTGTTGACCCGGGCCTCACGCCGAATGTCTACTCCTCTGATCCCGCTCCTTTCCTGGACTTCCTCTCCACCCATGGCCTTTCCGCATGGACCCTGGATGAGCAGATCACCGATACCGCTGCTGGCCTTAAGGGCTGACCGGCTGATGCAGAACCTCAATCCCGTCCTGCCGGAGTGCGGAAACATGGGTATCCGGAGGATAGGTGGACAGGATAACGCCGAGGATTTCTTTGGTGTACGCCGGAGCGGCGATGATGATGGCATTGGCTGCCCGGGATAGGGCTTCGGAGGGAGAAATGATCTCAATGTGTGTGGCGGGCGAGTATTTGCCCTGTTTGAACTCTGCCGAATCAATAATGTACTCAATCTTCTCTCCAATACCCGCACAGGCGATGATCGTAAAGCCTTGATGGCTGGCTCCCCATAGGGCCACGCGCCTGCCCTGGGCCTTGAGATCATCAATCAACGCATTCAGCTCGGTGCGTAGCTTCATGTAGTTGGTGGACAGCCCACTCAAGGCAACAACTGGCCGCTTCCTGACGTAGGCATAAATGGTGTCTTCATTGAAGAGGCCCATCTCCTGGATGTCAAACCCATTTGTTTCGAGCATGCGCCGCAGCGTGGTTTCCGTAAAGTAGAGCAGGTGATCCCTGACAAACTCGTAATAGGCGTCATAGCGCAGAATGTGATCAAAGCTTGGCACCGTAATCAGTCCAACGCCATCGGGCGCCAGGCTGCTGTGAATTCCAGCCAGCATGCCGCATGGATCTGGTTGGTGTTCAAGGAAGTTGATCGAGAGAAACCCGTCATAGGGTGCGTTCGGCACCCCGCATTCAGCGGAGTCGACAAATCCTTCGACGACGTCGAGGCCCTTGCTTTGTGCGGCGAGGACGGAGGCACTTGAATGCTCAATTCCAGAGATCCTTACCGATTCGCTGGAAAAGAGTTGGATGAAGTCCCCCTTGCCGCAGCCGACTTCGATCAGATGCTTGCCGTCCAAAGAAAACTTTTTGACAAAGTCCTTGAACAGCTCAAGCTTCAGATTGGCAAAGACACCCTTGACCGGCATCGCCCTGATCACATCGCGATAATAGGCAACGGGTTCACAGTCAAGCTGCAAGGTCTCACAAGAGAGGCATTGCCTGACGCTGAAATCGATTCCCTTGTCTGAAGCCAGCTCTTCCTTCGTTGGCATCTGTTGGGCGCCGGAAGGGAGATCGCTGTAGTGAAGGATCGGCTCCGACAGCTGATGGCCGCAAACGAGGCAAGTCTGTCTCACGATGGATGCCGCCCTTAGTCATGTCATCGTAGTACGGACTCAATAAGAAGGCGACCACCAACGACTTCGCTGATGACTCTGGTGGTATCCCTGCTTCTCACCTCCCCGGGGCAGCAGATTCAGCTCTGGGGTTCGTCCTGCTCTGTGCGCCTGGTGGATATCTTCTGCTTGTACACAAACGTGCTCCATGCATAGCCAACGATCAGGGATGTGGCGGCGCCCAGCACCGTCAGCTCCGTTCTGCCGATCACTCCCTTGAACAGGGCGACGATGATGGCTCCAGCCGTAATGGTGGGCACGATGGAAACGATGTAGCGCCTGATGGAAACCCGATATCCCTGGCTGCTGGGGAAGACAAGAAAGCGAAAGCTGAAGTATCTCAGGACATGACAGGTTGCTTCTGCAATGCCCAGGGCGATAAACGCACCCATCGGATAGGCAAGCCAGAAAAGAGCTGGGCCTAGAATGGTGAAGGCGATGCCGTTGAGTCCGTAGCGGGTGAATGAATGGCTAATCATTCGGACTCTGGCTCTGGCGCATCAAGGTATATCTGAGCTTCGGCCTGAAGCCGGAAAGGCGCAGGCCTTCGATCTGCCTGGAGACCACCGCCATGGTCAGCATCTGCAGGCCAAAGCTGATCAGAACTAGGGCCATAACCGTGGGGATGCCGCCTTCGTACTGACTGTTCCCAGACAAATAGTTGGCGAGCAGGAACAGGGCCACCATGAAAGCAAAGAGAACCCCAAACCCGCCGATGGTGAGGGCCAGTCGACTGGCGGCTGCGTCTGCGGACAGCAGAGCTCGGATGGCCTCCAAGGCATACCCTGCACCGCGATAGGAGGATGTCCCCCGGGTTCGATCGGCCTGCCTGTAGTGAATCAGCACGGGCGAATGGCAACTGTTGGCGATGCACATGCGCAGGTTCATCCCGGACTCATCCCAGTAGCGCAGGATCTCCTCGACAACCTCTTTTCGGTAGCAGCCGAAGCCATGGAAGCCACTGGGAACCTGTTGGAGCCTCGAGGAATAGCCCAGGGCCTTGTAGTACGTCCTGCGGGCCATCTGCAGCAATGGTCCCCCTGCCGAACGACTCTTCACGGCCAGCACCGCATCCTTGGAATTGTCCTGAAGCAGCCGCACCACCATCTCCACACTCTGCTCGGGAGGATCCTGAAGATCGGAACAGAGACAGATCATCAAGCTGCAATCGCCCGCATGCTTGAAGGCGTTTACGGCTGAAGCCTCCGGTCCGTAGTTGCTGCTGTTGGCGATGCCAATGACCTGAGGGTCCTTGGCGACAATGCGCTGAATCACCGTCAGGCTCTCGTCGCTGCTGTTGTTGTCGGCAATCACCATGCCGAACTCAAGGTCGTCAGGGTTCGGGAGGGCTGCTCTGATCTGCTCGAAGGCTTGACGACAACGCGAATGCAACTCCTCAAGGTTCAGCGACTCATTGTAGGCCGTTGATACGTATACGAGTCGTTCGGATGTCATGCTGCAGACGAGTGCTGTCGTTTCCACGTTAGCCGACATTTCTCGATTGCCATCAGATTCCATGCATGCCCTCGCCCTGCTGCATGACCATTCCTTCGCCGGACTCCGGATTCAACGGTCGGATTCACGTGCCCGTGCCCCTTTGAAGTCTCCCAGCGGCCAGGAGCACATTGATCCACGTTGATGTCGTGTATCGTGGCGAACATACGTGTTCGTCGCATGGGCCTGGCCGCGTCAAGGCGTCATCCCTTTGAGTCCAGGCCATCGGGGCCCAAGTCATCTGGGCTCCGTTCAGCGGATTTGAACATCGGCCTTCTGTTGTTCACCGTTCTATCGACGGCCGTTCTGGCCCGCATTGTTTCGGAGGGGCTGATCACCCACGGATTTGATGACGACGTTCATTTCGCCGCCTCCCTGGCGCGCCGTTACCTGTTGCTGCCTCCCGGCACGGAGGTGGTGGATATGTATACCCAGGGCTTTCTCCATCCCCTGCTCTATGTGCCGCTTCTGGCCCTGCTGCGGGCCCTCGGCGTTCCGTCCTCCTTGCAGGATGGATTGGCCATCGCCTTCGTCCAGTCGGTGGCCGTTGGCCTCATCGCTCTGCTGGCCTATGTCGGAAGTCGGGCGCTGCTGAACCGGGCCGCCGCCGTAGCCGTTGCCTGCTTCTGTGTCGGGCCGCCCCTGCTGCTGCGGCCCCTGGACCCGTCACTCACCCAGCTCTCTCCCAATGGCGAGATTCTCGGCAGCGTGCTGCTTCTGGGGATGTGGGCCCTGCTGGTCCACCGTCCCCAGGTCCAGGGCGCCCTGTCTGGAGTGGTGGCCCTTTCCGTCGCCGCCTTTCACCTCAAGTACCAGCTGGTGCCCCAGGCGTGGGCCCTGATCCTGGGTGCCGGCCTCGGCCGGCAGCGGGCCCTGCGGCTCCTGGCCATCTCCCTGCTGGCCTGTCTGCTGGCCGACCTGGTCGTCTATCGCATGGGCGGCTATGGGCTGTTCAGTCGGGCGGGTTCCCTGCTGGGCGACTACATGGGCCTCGTTGACGTCGATGGCCCCCGTCAGGAGTCGTCCGGGTTCTCCCTGCGGGGTGTGGCCGTCTGGTTAGTGGTCCAGGGCCACACGCTGGTCGGCACCGCCCCTGAGCGGTTGACGCGGTTTCTGGCCACGCTCCGCACCCTGGCTTCAGAAGCCCCCCAATTCCTGCTGGCCTGGTCCGTGTGGCTGCTTCCCCTGCTTCAGCGCCGCCGGTATGGGCCCCATTCCCGCCACGACCTCAAGGCCGCACTGCTGCTCTCGCTCGCCACCATCGCTGCGATCCTGCTGCCCAACAAGGGCATGCTGCACTACTACCTGTTGCTCATCCCCACAGCGGTCGTGGTGATGGCCACAGGGCTGGCCAATCTCCCGAATCTTGCCTGCCGCGCGGCCGGTTCAAGGCCGTTCTCCCCTGGGTCCCTCGGGCGAGCCGCCATCCCGTGGTGGGCTCCGCCGCTGGCCCTGGCCCCCGTCATGGCTCTGCTGGTCGGAACGGGGCTGACGTTGAACCGGCAGCTGGCGGCCAGGGGGAACCCCCAGGCGGCTCTGCTTCCGGCCGACGCCCGTCAGGCAGGGCTGCACGTCTATGGCTGGAACTCCCGCCTTTTCGGCCTTCAGGACACCCATAGCAGCGATCTCAGGCTCGGCACCCTGCTGGCGCTGTCCTGGATGAAACAGGACACGGAGCCCTACATCCGGGCCCTGGATGGTCCGCAGGGCCGGCCCCGTTTCGTGCTCGACCATGTGGCCTCTCCGAACAGGGGTGGTGTGCTGGCGGCGGCTAACTTCCCGCCCCTGGAGCAGCTGGCCCGGCGCCACGGCGTCAACCTGCTGGAGATCTACCGGGTGCGCCAGAGCAACACGTTGGGCATCCTCTACGAACGGATCAGTGATCCGCAGCAGAAGCATGAAAAAAGCCGGGAGTGAGATCCCGGCTTCCTGTGGATGGATGGCTTGATGGGGCCTTAGGCCGGGCAGAAATCAGCCCAGCGCCTTGGCGGTGGCCACCACGTTGTCGACGGTGAAACCGAACTTCTCGAGGCAGACGTTGCCGGGGGCGGAGGCACCGAAGCTGTCGATCGAGACGCTGGCGCCGTCGAAGCCGGTGTACTTGTGCCAGCCGAAGGAGCTGGAGGCCTCCACCACCACCCGCTTGCGCACGGCGGCGGGCAGCACCGACTCGCGGTAGGCGGCGTCCTGCTCCTCGAACAGCTCGACGCAGGGCATCGACACCACCCGCACGGCCTTGCCTTCAGCGCTGAGCTGGGCGGCGGCCTTGACGCAGAGGTCGAGCTCGGTGCCGGTGCCGATCAGGATCAGGTCCGGGGTGCCGCTGCAGTCGTTGAGGATGTAGCCACCCTTGGCGACCTTGTCGGCGGCGGAGTTGGCTTGGTTGACCATGGCCTGGCGGCTGAGGGCCAGCACCGTGGGGCGCTTGCGGTTGGTGACGGCGACCTTGTAGGCCCCCACCGTCTCGTTGCCGTCGCCGGGGCGGATCACCAGCAGGTTGGGGATGGCGCGCAGGTTGGCGAGGGTTTCCACGGGCTGGTGGGTGGGGCCGTCTTCGCCCAGACCGATCGAATCGTGGGTGAGCACGTAGATCACGCCCAGCTCGGAGAGGGCCGACAGCCGCATGGCGCCGATCATGTAGCCGGCGAAGACCAGGAAGGTGCCGCCGTAGGGGATCAGGCCGCTGTTGTGGTACGCGATGCCGTTGAGGATCGCCGCCATGGCGTGCTCCCGCACACCGAAGTGCAGGTAGCGGTTGGCTTCGTGGCCCTTCTGGAAGCTGGCCTCGCCCTTGATGTCCGTGAGGTTGGAGTGGGTGAGGTCGGCGGAGCCGCCGATCAGCTCGGGCAGGCCGGGGCCGAAGGCGTTGAGGGCGTTGTAGGAGTGCTGGCGAGTGGCCAGGCCCTTGTCCTCGGGGGTGAACACCGGCAGGGACGCATCCCAGCCCTCGGGCAGCTCACCGCGCAGCAGCCGCTCGAACTCGGCGGCCTCGGCGGGGTAGCGGCTGCGGTAGGCGGCCAGGCTTTCGTTCCAGGAGGCTTCGGCGGCGGCACCGCGCTGGATCGCCTGGCGCCAGTGCTCGTAGGCGGGCTCGGGCACTTCAAAGGCTCCATAGCTCCACTCCAGCTGCTGGCGGGTGAGCTCGGCCTCCTCGGCCCCGAGGGCGGCGCCGTGCACGCCGGCGGTGTTGGCCTTGTTGGGGGAGCCATAGCCGATCGTGGTGGTGACCTTGATCAGGCTGGGACGGTCGGTGACCGCCTTGGCCGCTTCGATCGCCCGGGTGATGGCGGCCACGTCGGTGTTGCCGTCCTCGACGTGCTGCACATGCCAGCCGTAGGCCTCGTACCGCTTCATCACGTCCTCGGTGAAGGACACGCCGGTGTTGCCGTCGATGGTGATGTGGTTGTCGTCGTAGAGGGCGATCAGCTTGCCCAGACCCAGGTGGCCGGCCAGGGAGGCGGCCTCGCCGGAGACGCCCTCCTGGTTGCAGCCGTCACCCATCAGCACGTAGGTGTAGTGGTCGACAATGGTGGCGTCGGGCTTGTTGAACTTCGCCGCCAGGTGGGCTTCAGCGATCGCCAGGCCCACGGCGTTGGAGATGCCCTGGCCGAGGGGCCCGGTGGTGACTTCGACGCCCGGGGTCTCGAAGGTTTCGGGGTGGCCGGGGGTGCGGGAGCCCCACTGGCGGAACTGCTTGATGTCCTCCAGGGTCACGCTGTCGTAGCCGGTGAGGTGCAGCAGCGCATACAGCAGCATGCAGCCGTGGCCGGCCGAGAGCACGAAGCGGTCGCGGTTGAACCACTGCGGATTCTTCGGGTTGTGCTGCAGCACCTTGTCCCAGAGGGAGAAGGCCATCGGTGCGCAGCCCATCGGCAGCCCGGGGTGCCCCGAGTTGGACTTGTTGATCGCGTCGACCGCCAGGAAGCGGATGCTGTTGATGCAGAGCGTCTCTACGTGACTATCGACCTGGGTGGAGGGGGCGGCGACCATGGCTTGACGGGGGAGTACAGGGAGGAGGGAGGTGTTCCTGGGATGGGTGACCCGGTGCGCTGGCGCGCCGGGTGGTCAGGTCATCCGGCGGAAGGCGAGGCAGACGTTGTGGCCGCCGAATCCGAAGGAGTTGGAGAGCACGACGTTGACGGCGTGTTCCCGGGCCTGGTTGGGCACCACATCCAGATCGCAGGCAGGATCAGGCGTGCTGTAGTTGATCGTAGGCGGTACCAGGTTGTGGGCCACCGCCAGCACTGCGGCGATGGCCTCGATACCGCCGCTGCCACCCAGCAGGTGGCCGGTCATCGACTTGGTGGAACTGACCGGGATGGTCATGGCGTGGGCCCCGAGCGCCGACTTGATGGCGGCGGTCTCGTTGCTGTCGTTGGCCTGGGTGCTGGTGCCGTGGGCGTTGACGTAGTCCACCGCCTCCGGCTCCAGGCGGGCATCGGCCAGGGCCAGGCGGATGGCCTCCGCCGCCCCCACGCCGCCGGGCGAGGGCAGGGTGTAGTGGTAGGCGTCGCAGGTCATGCCGTAGCCGACGATCTCGCCGAGCACCCGGGCGCCCCGGGCCGTGGCGTGCTCGAGGCTCTCCAGCACCAGCACCCCCGCCCCCTCACCGATCACGAAGCCGTTGCGCTCGGCGTCGAAGGGGCGGCTGGCCGTGGCGGGGTCGTCGTTGCGGAACGACAGGGCCCGGGCGCTGGCAAAGCCGGCCACCCCCAGGGGGGTGATCGCCGATTCGGCACCGCCGCAGACCATGGCGTCCGCCAGGCCCATCTGGATGAGCCGGAAGGCATCGCCGATGGCGTTGGAGCCGGCGGCGCAGGCGGTGGCCACGGCGCTGCTGGGGCCCTTGGCGCCGATGGCGATGGCCGCCAGTCCGGTGGCCATGTTGGGAATCATCATCGGCACGCAGAACGGGCTGACCCGGTCGGGACCGCGGTCGGCCAGCACGTGGGCCTGGGTTTCCATCATCAGCAGCCCGCCCACGCCGGAGCCGATGGCGACCCCGATGCGCGCGGCGTTGCCGTCGTCGATGGTCAGGCCGGCATCGGCCACCGCCTGCTTGGCCGCGACCACCCCGAACTGGCAGAAGCGATCCCAGCGCTTCGCCTCCTTGGGTTCCAGCCAGCCCGCCGTATCGAAGTCCTTGACTTCGGCGGCGAAGCGGCAGGCATGGCGGGAGGCATCAAACAGGGTGATCGGCGCCACCCCGTTGCGGCCGCTGGTCAGCCCCTCCCAGTAATCCGCGACGTTGTTGCCGATCGGTGTGACCGCGCCCAGGCCGGTGACGACGACGCGGCGGAGACCCTCCACCATGGACGCCTCAGGCCTGCTTCTCTTGGATGTATTTGACGGCGTCACCCACCGTGGTGATCCCTTCGGCCGACTCGTCGGGGATCTCGATGTCGAAGGCTTCCTCCAGGGCCATCACCAGCTCGACGGTGTCGAGGGAGTCGGCGCCCAGGTCGTTCTGGAAATTGGATTCCGGTTTGACCTCGTCAGCCTCCACGCTGAGCTGTTCGGCAACGATCGACCGGACTTTCTCGAAGATCGCTTCCTGGGACATGGCTGCTGTGAGGGAGGCAGCATCCTACGGGTCGCCCCGTTCGGGGCCTTTCGGCGTATGAACAAGGGTGACGGCCAGCCCCGGGTGTTGCCCTGCGCCGGAACGGTGTGGGTACTTTGGGCACCTCGCCGTTCGTTCCCGGCCCTGGCATGTCCCACGCCGTCAAGATCTACGACACCTGCATCGGCTGCACCCAGTGCGTCCGTGCCTGCCCCCTCGACGTTCTCGAGATGGTGCCCTGGGATGGCTGCAAGGCCGCCCAGATCGCTTCCTCGCCCCGCACCGAAGACTGCGTCGGCTGCAAGCGCTGCGAAACCGCCTGCCCCACCGACTTCCTGAGCATCCGCGTCTACCTGGGCGACGAGACCAGCCGCTCCATGGGCCTGGCCTACTGAGCACCGGCGCCGCCGCTGCCCTCCCATAAGCTCATGCCCGGCGCCTGCGCCGGGCTTTTTTTTGGCCTAACTCTCTATGTGCGGCATCGTTGCCCTGATCGGCTCACGGGAGGCGGCCCCCCAGCTGCTGGAGGGCCTGCGCCAGCTGGAGTACCGCGGCTACGACTCCGCCGGCATCGCCACCGTTGACGGGGCCGGCCTGCACTGCCTCAAGGCCGAGGGCAAGCTGGTCAACCTCACGGCCCGCTTCGAGGAGCGGGGAGCGCCGGGCCAGTGCGGCATCGGCCACACCCGCTGGGCCACCCACGGCAAGCCGGAGGAGCGCAACGCCCACCCGCACCTCGACGGCAGCGGCCAGCTGGCCGTGGTGCAGAACGGCATCATCGAGAACCACCGCAGCCTGCGGGAGGAGCTGCAGGGCGAGGGGGTGGAGTTCCGCTCCGACACCGACACCGAGGTGATCCCCCACCTGATCGCCCGCTGGCTGCGGCAGCGGCAGGCCGAGGGGGCCAGTGCCTCACCGGCGCTGCTGCTGGAGGCCCTGCAGCAGGTGCTGCCCCTGCTGCACGGGGCCTATGCCCTGGCGGTGGTGTGGGCAGCGGTGCCTGGGGCGGTGGTGGTGGCACGGCGGCAGGCGCCGCTGCTGATCGGACTGGGGGAGGGGGAGTTCCTCTGTGCCAGCGACACCCCGGCCCTGGCCGGCTTCACCCGCACGATCCTGCCCCTGAAGGACGGCGAGGTGGCCCTGCTCACGCCCCTGGGCATCGAGCTCTACGACGGTTCCGGGGCTCGGGTGCAGCGCAACCCGACGCTGCTGGTGGGCACCGAGCACGTGGCGGACAAGCGCAGCTTCCGCCACTTCATGCACAAGGAGATCCACGAGCAACCCGAAACGGTGGCCCTGTGGGTGGCCCGCCATCTGCCCGAGGGCGCCCTGGTGGCCCTTCCCCTCGATGAGTCCGTCTACGAGGGGGTGGAGCGGATCCAGATCCTCGCCTGCGGCACCAGCCGCCATGCGGCCCAGGTGGGGGCCCATCTGCTCGAGCAGCTGGCCGGCCTGCCCACGTCCGTGTTCTACGCCAGCGAATTCCGCTACGCCCCGCCCCCGCTGGAGCCCCACACGCTGACCATCGGCGTCACCCAGTCAGGGGAGACGGCCGACACCCTCGCCGCCCTGGCGATGGAGCAGGACCGGCGCTTCCTCGTGGCCGATCCGGCCTACGCCCCCAGGCTGCTGGGCATCACCAACCGCCCGGAGAGCTCCCTGGGCCGCCTGGTGCCCCACCTGCTCGACATCGGTGCCGGCATCGAGGTGGGGGTGGCCGCCACCAAGACCTTCCTCGGCCAGCTGCTGGCCTTCTACGGCCTGGCCCTGGCCTTCGCCGAGCGCCGGGGAGGCACCGCCCATCCCCTCGGTGGCGGCCGCACCCCCGCCCAGCTGCGGGAGCTGGTGGAGCAGCTGCGGGCCATGCCGGCGGTGCTGCAGCGCCTGGTCGACGACCATGACCGCTGCTGCGCTGAGCTGGCCCACCTGTTCGCCGACACCCAGGACGTGATCTTCCTGGGGCGGGGCATCAATTACCCGATCGCCATGGAGGGGGCCCTCAAGCTCAAGGAGATCAGCTACATCCACGCCGAGGGCTACCCGGCCGGTGAGATGAAGCATGGCCCGATCGCCCTGCTGGACGCCCGGGTGCCGGTGGTGTCGATCGCCGTGCCGGGAACCGTGTTCGAGAAGGTGCTCTCCAATGCCCAGGAGGCCAAGGCCCGCGATGCCCAGCTGATCGGCGTGGCGCCCGCCTGCCCGGACACCGAGCTGTTTGACGTGCTGCTGCCCCTGCCGGAGGTGGACGAGCTGCTCAGCCCCCTGCTCACGGTGATCCCGATGCAGCTGCTCAGCTATCACATCGCCGCCCACCGGGGCCTGGACGTCGATCAGCCCAGGAACCTCGCCAAGAGCGTCACTGTCGAGTGAGGGTCTCGGGCCGGTGACCCCCTGCGGTGGGCGAGCCCGCTGGAGCGGGCAACGCCCACCTTCGGACGTCACCGGCCCGACACCCTCCCGTGTGGGAAGGGGGCTCGAGAGCCTTCTGCCGCAAGCTTGGATGGCCCCTGCCGCCCTCCCCACCAGCTCCTGCGGCGCTGAGGGCGCCGACCGAAGGCGGCGTTGCCCGCTCCGCGGGCTCGCCGCCCCAGGCCGGCGCCCTCAGCGCCACAGGCTGGTGCCCGGCCAGAGCTGGCCGAGTTGCAGGTCCAGGTCCCTGCCCACGAAGGGGAGGCCGTTGTTGGGGGAGAAGGTGACCTCGTTCAGGTAGATCCGCCCGTCGTCCCCCACCATCAGGTCAACCCTGACCGACTGGAACGGGCCGGCGACGGTGCGGGCCACCTCCAGGCAGCGCCGCTGGAGGGGTTCGCTGAGCGGGAACTCTGAAAGCCGCTTCTCCTCGGGATCCTGCTCGGCGAGGGGGACGAAGCGTCCGTCCAGCAGCAGGCGACGGTTGGGCTCTCCCCGCTGCAGCGTCTTGGCGAAGACCGTGATCAGGGCCACCTCACCCCCGAGCACATAGAAGAGCAGGGACAGCGACGGGATGCGGGACGAGATCGACCGCTCGATCAGGAGGCGCCGGGGGAAGCTGTTGTACCACCATTCCCCCTGCGCGAGGCCGAAGGGGCGGCTCAGCCACCGCCGGCAGGTGGCCTCCAGGGCCTCCCGCTGCCCTGGCTCCAGCGGGAAGCGGATGCACTGGACCATGTCGGAGCCGTGGCTGGCCTTGAGGTAGTACTCGCCGGGCTCCAGCTGCCCATTGGCGGGCAGCAGGGGCTGGTCGTGGTGCCAGACAACCTCCGGCACGCTCACCTGGCCCGCCAGGGCCGGGGGCAGGAAGCTGCCCGTGAGCAGCTTGTTGCCGCTCTCGGGCACCTTGATGGGGGCGAAGAACTTGGCGTGGCTCACCTTCTCGGAGTAGAGGCGGGGCCTGGCGAGATCGGGGTACCGGCCGCAGGCTCTCCGGTAGGAGGCCAGGACGTTCTGCAGGGCCGCGATCAGGTCCTGGCGGCTGTAGTGGTCGATGCCGCGGCGGTACCCCTCCGGTGGGGCCGTCGCGAACGGCGACGGGGTGGCGCGTTCCATCGCCCGCAGGAGGCGGCGGGCCAGGTGGCGGCTGATGGCCGCCGAAAGGGCGCGTCTGAGGGGTCGCAGGGGCCGTTCCGCCCCTGCCATGAAACTGGACACGCTGCTCAAGGGCAGGGGAGAGGGGCGTCGCTGCGGCCGTACTGGTCGTCGAAGCGCACGATGTCGTCCTCGCCGAGATAGGGGCCGCTCTGCACCTCGATCAGCTCCATGGGGATCTTGCCGGGGTTGGTGAGGCGGTGCCGGGCGCCGAGGGGGATGTAGGTGCTCTGGTTCTCGCCCACCAGCTCCTCCACCCCGTCCTTCTCCACCACGGCGGTGCCACGCACCACCACCCAGTGCTCGGCCCGGTGGTGGTGCATCTGCAGGGACAGGCTGGCGCCGGGCTTCACCGAGATCTTCTTGACCTGCCAGCGCTCCCCTTCCACCACCCCGTCGTAGTGGCCCCAGGGGCGGTAGATGCGGCGGTGGGCGCGGCTCTCGGGGGCCCCTTCCCGCTCCAGCCGGCCAACGATGCCCTTCACCTCCTGGGCGCGGTCGCGGTGGGCCACGAGCACCACGTCGTCGGTCTCGACCACCACCAGATCCTCGACCCCCAGCCCCACCACCAGGCGGTGCTCACTGCGCAGGTAGCAGTTGCGGCTGCCCTCGCTGATCACCCGGCCCCGCAGCACGTTGCCTTCCGGGTCCTGCTCCGAGGTCTCCCAGAGGGCCGCCCAGCTGCCCACGTCGCTCCAGTCGGCATCGAGGGGCAGCACCACGCCCCGGTCGGTGCGCTCCATCACCGCCACGTCGATGGCGATGCTGGGGCCGTTGGCGAAGGCTTCCCGCTCCAGCCGCAGGAACTCCAGGTCGGCGCTGTCGTGCTCCAGGGCGGTGCGGCAGGCGCTCACCACCTCGGGGACGAAGCGATCCAGCTCCGCCAGGATGGCGCTGGCGCGGAACAGGAACATGCCGCTGTTCCAGGTGAAGCGGCCGGTGGCCAGGAAGGCCTCGGCGGTGGCCCGGTCCGGCTTCTCCACGAAGCGCGCGATCGGCACGGGCGTGGCGGCCAGCGGTCCGGCGGCCTCGATGTAGCCGTAGCCCGTCTCGGGACTGGTGGGCACGATGCCGAAGCTGACCAGCTGTCCGGCGGTGGCGGCGGCCATGCCGGCGGCCACGGTGGCGCGGAAGTCGGCGGCCCGGCGGATGACGTGGTCGGCCGCCAGGATCAGCAGCAGGGGGTCCTCACCGCGGGCGGTGGCCTGCAGGGCCGCCACGGCCACCGCCGGGGCGGTGTTGCGGCCCACCGGCTCCAGCAGGATCGCCGCCGGCTCGACGCCGATCTGCCGCATCTGTTCGGCCACGATGAAGCGATGGTCCTCGTTGCAGATCAGCAACGGCGGCGCCAGGTCCGGCAGCCCCTGGAGGCGCTGGTGGGTCTGCTGCAGGAGGGTTTCCTCGGTGGTGCCGGCCAGGGGCCAGTACTGCTTCGGATAGCTGGCTCGGGACAGGGGCCAGAGGCGGGTGCCGGTGCCGCCGCAGAGGATCACCGGGACCAGGGAGGGGGTAGCCATCGCGGCGGCAGCTGTCCCGCAGGACCATCAGACGGGCCCATTCAACCGGAGCCGCACCCGGCCGTCAGCGTCCGGGTGAACCCCGGCGGGTTTCAGAGGTCCAGAAGTCCGGGGGGCGGCGTCAGGCCGATCCAGCCCTCCGCCAGGTTCACCTCCGGCACGATCGCCTCCACGAAGGGGATCAGCAGCCGCCGGCCGCCGTCGCTGAGCTCCACCTCCAGCAGATCGTTGCCCCCGTGGATCAGGTCGGTCACGGTGCCGATCGGGGCCTGGGGATCCGGCAGCAGCCGCACCTGGAGGCCCACCAGATCGAGGAGGTGGAACTCCCCCGGCTCCAGGGTGGGACGGTCGGCGGCCGGCACCAGCAGGTGCTGGCCCACCAGGGCTTCGGCGGCGTTGCGGTCGCCGATGCCCTCCAGGCGCAGCACGAACAGGGTTTTGCCGGGCACGGGTCTGCCGGCCAGCAGTCGCACCGGCCGCGGTTCGCCCCCGGGGGCCTGCAGCCAGCGGGGGCCGGGCCGGGTGAACCGCTCGGGGAAGTCGCTCAGGGGCAGCAGGCGCACGTCGCCGCCCATGCCCTGGGCCGCCACGACCCGCCCCACGGCCATGAGCTCACCCGGGTCGGCCCCATGCCCCTCGTTGCTGGTGTCGGCCACGGCCTGATCGCTCCCGTCGCGGCGCATCATCGCGTCACGGGCCCAACGGGACGCTTCGGCATCGATAATGGCCCCACTTGATGGTCCCCTCCAGGGCATCCGCCATGGCCAGCAGCCCGATCCTGCCCGGTTCCACCGTGGTGGTGCGCGATCCCCGCTCCATCTACAACGGCTACCAGGGCTTCGTGCAGCGCATCAGCGGGGCGATGGCCGCGGTGCTGTTCGAGGGCGGCAACTGGGACAAGCTGGTGACCGTGCCGCTCAGCACCCTGGAGCAGGCCTGAGCGCGAGCGCGGCCAGCGCCGCCTTCGCCGCCTGCTGCTCGGCCTCCCGGCGGGAGCCGCCCCGCCCCTCACCGCTGAGGTCGGCCACCTCCACCCGGCATTCGAAGCGCTCCGGATCCCCGTGCACCCGGCTGCGCTCGTGGCTGCGGTAGATGGGCAGGCCCTTGCCCTGGCCCTGGCTCCATTCCTGCAGCACCGACTTCCAGTTGTGGCGCGCGGGGTCGGCCAGCAGTTCGGCGGCGCTCACCTGCCAGTGGGGGGCCAGCCAGCGCTGCACGGCCACCAGGCCGCCCTGGGGACCGCCCCCCACCGTGTAGATGGCGCCCACCAGGGCCTCGGCGCATTCGGCCAGCACGGTGGAGCGGCCGGCCCGGTCGCCGGCGGCCATCGGCCCCATGAGCAGCACCGGCTCCAGGGCGATGCTGCGGGCCAGCTCGCTCAGCCAGCGGTCGGACACCAGCTGGGCCCGCAGGGCGGAGGTGTCGCCCACGCTGAGGGAGGCATGCTCACGGTGCAGGAACTCGGCGGCCGCCAGCCGCAGCACCGCGTCGCCGAGGAACTCCAGGCGGTCGTGGTGGCGGGGGAGGCCGGTGGAGCTGTGGGTGAGGGCCTCATCCAGGGTGTCGAGGGCGGCGTCCGCGGCGGCCGGATCCGGGGGCAGCAGGTCGGAGGCGGCGCCGAAGCCGAGGCTCTCCAGAAAGGCCAGGATCTGCTGGCGGCGCTGGGGAGTCATCGCGGGGCAAAAGGGGAAAGCAGGACGTAAGCCGGGTTCTGTTCTCCCCAGCCGGCGGCGGACCGCCGGCTGGGGGGGTGATCATCTGTCTGGGACCGCCGTCACCGGCGGCCTCGAGCGGCGCATGGGAATCGGGACGGGGAAGATGGCCAACCGCTGTCCCTGGGCCTTGCTCCCAGCCGGGGTTTACCAAGCCGGCACCTCTCGATGCCGCTGGTGCGCTCTTACCGCACCTTTGCACCCTTACCTGTGCGCCGGGCAAGCCCGGGCCATCGGCGGTGTGTTTCTGTGGCACTGTCCTCACGGTCACCCGCACTGGGCGTTACCCAGCAGGCCTGGCCATTGGGGAGCCCGGACTTTCCTCAACCGGCCGCGGAGCTGGCCCGAAGACCGCACCGCACCGATCGCGATCACCTCGCCTGCTTTCCGGGGTCACTGTAGGCAGCGACCCCAGGGGGCTTCACGCCACGCGGCCGCGGCGGCGGGGCTTGTTGCCGAAGATCCCGAGCGCCTTGTCGAGCAGGGTCGGCCCGCCTTCCTTCCCCTGGCCGAAGGCCGCGAATCCCCCCGCGAACAGCAGGGACTTGAGGGTGTTGTTGGCCGCCTCGCTGATGAAGTTCTGCAGCCGCTCGGAGCGGGCCTGATCGTTCTGATAGACGAGGGCGTTGAAGCGGGAATCCGCCTGGGCCACGATGGTCTGCTTGAAGGAGAGAAACGGCTGATTCAGCTTGGGCGGCAGGTTGATGGGCTGGTTGAGCTTGCCGAGCAGGTCGCGGAGCTCCTGCTCGTTGCTGGTGGCCTCCAGTTGCCGCTTGAACTTCTTCCAGGCGGCCTGGGTCCGGCCCTCCTCCCCGGATTTCTGCTGCAGCACCCGCATGCCCGCATACAGCTGAACCGGGATCATCACCAGGTAGAGAATCGCCACCCAGGTGCAGATGTTGCGCAGCAACTTCACATTCCCGTGGATGGGTTGGGAGGCGCCGGGAAAGGCGCTGGCGGTGCAGATCAGGAGGGTGCCGATCAGCAGGGAAAAGCCTGCTCCCGTCAAGGCGCCGGAGAGCTGCAACTGCCAGGCGGGGTCCATCACCCGCACCGGCAGGGAAGCGAACACCAGGGTGACGAGGCCCAGGCCGAGGGACACCAGGCCGATGACGGAGAACGCCTGGGCGGCCTCCTTGCCGATGCGGACCTCACTGCTGCCTGAAACATTGGGTTCGGTCGCATCCATCACTGGGCTTTTCTCAGACGGCAGGGCCAAATCTACCGGGAGCCCGCCGTTTGTCAGGATGGGCATTCATGCCGGTGAGGGGCTCGACCCGCACATAAAAAAAAGCCCCCACCGGAGTGGGGGCAGGGGATGCAGGACGACGCCTGGATCAGACGGTCTGCTTGATGCGGCTGCGCAGCTTGCGGGAGAAGCCGAAGGCGGCGGCAGCACCCAGGAGGGGCAGGGGGCCGGGGACGGACTCTTCCGCGAACTTCTGGGTCACGGTGTCGTTGATACCGGGGGTGAAGTTGTTGGGGAGGTTATCCACGAACAGCTCGGAGATGAAATCAGCCACGACAGGCTGGGCGGCAACGGGGAACGAAACCGGACCGTCGTCGAACTGGTTCAGACCAGCCCTGGAGCTTTCCGTGGTGATGGTCGGACCGTTGGTGAGGGCGGTCAGGGTCTTGGTCCAGGCGGGGACGCCGGCACCGATGGCGGCGTTCAGCGCATCGTTGCGGATGCTGGCCAGGCTCTGACCGGTGTTGATGGCGTCAAACACCGTCATGGTGTAGCCGAACGTGTAGGTGCCGGGGATGAAGGCACCGAAGGCCGACAGCGAGTGGTTGGCGCCGATGTTCTGGAACAGGAAATTGGCGTTCGACAGAGCACCTGACGTGTCGTTGGTCAGGAAGAAGTTGCTGTAGATCTTGTCGCCGATCTGACAGGCGAACGAACCGCTGAAGATGGTGGTGGCAGCAACGAAGCCGTTGCCGCAGGCGGCAACGACGGCGGTGCCTTCAACGCCACCGGGGAACCCGCCGGAGGGGGCGTTGAACACCTGGGCTTGGGCCGGGGTGGCGGAAAGGAAAGAGGCGGCCAGGCTTGCGCTGAGCGCAGCCCCAAGGCCTATAGGCGATCTGAGCGAAAGCATGGTGGGTAGGAGGAAAGGAGTCGTACCGCCGAAATACTACCACCTCTCACCCGTTTCACAGAATTCCCCCTCCCATGTCCGTGAACCCGCAAATGCGGCCCTGGTCGCTGGCGGCCGGAGTCAGGCGGCCACTGGGTTTTCATGGGACCGGCGGTCGGTCTTCCGGCCCTGCCCGGCAGCCTTCATAATTGGCCGCAGGGGGCTGTAGCTCAGCCGGATAGAGCGACGGTTTCCTAAACCGTAGGTCGTGGGTTCGAGTCCCGCCAGCCCCGTTCCCCCGGCAGGCCTAGATTTCCTTGAGAATTTCTTAAGCCCATGGCTCCCCGTCCCCTGCTCTCCCCCTGGCTGGCCACCCCCGTCGCCTTCCTCGCCGGTGCGGCGGTCGCCTCGGGCGTCGCCGTGGCCCAGCAACCCAACATGCAGAACGCCCTGAACGCGCTGTTCAGCGCCCGGTCGTCCCTGCAGATGGCCGCCCCCAATAAAGGTGGCCACCGCGACCGGGCGATCAACCTGGTGAACCAGGCGATCGCCGAGGTCGAGGCCGGCATCGCCTACGCCGGCAACTGACCCCTGGCCTGGGCCGTAACGAGCGCTACCACTGGTGGGCTTCCCAAAGCGGACGCTCCCGCTAGCGTGTCGCCAGTCGTCAGCAGTGGATGACCCAGCTTCACGACCTGCGCCTGCGGTTGCTGGTGCAACAGGAGAGCGAATCCATCGCCCACAGCCACCCCGATGAACTCGATCTGTCGGTGGTGCAGGCCCGCTGCCTCTGCTGGCTGGCCTTGCTGGCCGATGCCCACGAGGAGCAGGCCGGCGATGCCGAGCGCCGCGGCGACGTCGAGCAGGCCATGGGCTGGTTCGCCGATTCGATGCGCCTGCGCGATGTGATCCAGGTGGTCAGTTCGATCGAGATTCCCCTGCCGCTGCTCCAGGAGGCGGGGGACCATCCCGATCAGGACCCGATGGCCGCCTGAGCGCTTTGGCTCCGGCGCTGCACTTTGCCCCGCAGCTCCCGGTCGGTGCCATGATGACCATTGAATGAAAGAAGGGACGCGGTGCCAGAAGAGCCCTGCCAATGTCCTGATTGCCAGCGGTTCTATCGGGAACACGACCGGCTGATCCGAGAAAATCCGAGCCTGCGTCAGCAGCAGGAGCTCAACTGGGCCGCCCTGCAGTCATTCCGCACCCTCGCCGGCCGGGTGCTGGAGGAGCTCCAGAAGCAGCACGGCGACGGCGACACGCCCCCCACCCCCTCGGCCGCCGACATCTCCTCGGCCGAGACCAGTACCGATGCACCCTCTGAAAATGAGGCGATCCAGCAGGCCATGGCCGATCTGGAGAACATCAACGCCCACCTCTTCTCCATCGAAGCCCTGATGGAGCGCATCTTCGACGTGAGGGTGCCCGAGCCCGTGGAGCAGACCTTCCGGGAAGTGGCCGGTGAATTGGCCCCCGACCCCCTCAACGCCGACCGGCTGCGTCTCAATCGGCTGCTGCATCAGACCCCCGACCTGCCCGATCACCGGGGCGGCTGACCCGCCCCGGCCAGTCTCAGGCCGCCCTCACTGGGCGGCGGGGAGCCTGCGGCCCTTGGCCGGGGCCTCGTCGATCTCGCAGGTGATGGTCACGGGAAACTCCTCCGCCTGCCAGATCCGCTCGCAGTACTCCCGGATCGAGCGATCCGAGGAGAACAGGCCGCTGCGGGCGGTGTTGAGCAGTGACATGCGGTTCCAGCGGGGGCGGTCGCTCCAGGCCTCGCTCACCTCCTGCTGGGCCTTCATGTAGGCCTCGAAGTCGGCCAGCACGAAGAAGGGGTCGCGGCCGGTGAGATTCTCCAGCAGCGGTCGGAACAGCTCCTTGTCGCCGTTGCTGAAGTGGCCGCTCTCGATCAGATGCAGCACCTCCGGCAGCTCCGGGGTGGAGTTGATCAGCTCCCAGGGCCGGTAGCCCTGCTGCTTGAGTTCGGCGATGCCTTCGGTGGTGCGGCCGAAGAGGAAGAAGTTGTCGTCGCCGACCTGCTCGCGGATCTCGACGTTGGCGCCGTCGAGGGTGCCGATGGTGAGGGCGCCGTTCATCATGAATTTCATGTTGCCGGTGCCTGAGGCCTCGAGGCCGGCGGTGGAGATCTGCTCGGAGAGGTCGGCGGCGGGGTAGACACGCTCACCGAGCTTGACGTTGTAGTCGGCGAGGAAGATGACCCGCAGACGGCCGTCCATGTCGGGGTCGGCGTTGACGACGTCGGCGATGCCGTTGATGAAGCGGATGATCAGCTTGGCCATGGCATAGCCGGGA
>NZ_JAFKRK010000019.1:0-369 GCF_019038535.1 Synechococcus sp. CCAP 1479/9
CTTGATGCGCAGGTACTGGGCGATCACCTGGAGGGCATTGAGGTGCTGGCGCTTGTACTCGTGGATGCGCTTCACCTGCACGTCGAACATCGAGGCGGGATCCACAAGGACGCCCGTGTGGCGGTGGATGTAGTGGGTGAGATGGCGCTTCACCGACAGCTTGGTGGCGCCCCAGTGCTCCAGGAAGCCGCTGTCATCGGCGTAGCGCTCCAGCTGGCGCAGCTCATCGAGGTTGCGCACCCAGCCGTCGCCGATCGAGGTGTCGAGCAGGGCCGAGAGCTGGGGATTGGCCAGGGCGACCCAGCGCCTGGGGGTGACGCCGTTGGTGACGTTGGTGAACTTCTCGGGCCAGAGGGCGGCGAATTCGGG
>NZ_JAFKRK010000020.1:0-3356 GCF_019038535.1 Synechococcus sp. CCAP 1479/9
GCCTCCTTCTGGATGCCGAGCATCAGCAGGTTGTTGCCGAGCTGGGGGCCGATCAGGAACTCGGCCGAGAGGTAGGCGACGATCCGCTTGGGGTTGGCGCCGATGGCCTCGATGCCGGCCAGGTAGCGGGTCATCAGCCGGTCACGCACGGCGTAGCTGAGCGCCATGTAGAGGTCGTGACGGCTGGCGCTGGGGGCCAGCTTGCCGAGCGTGTAGAAGAGGTGTTCGGTCATGCCCTCGAACACATCCGTCGCCGTCAGGCCGCTGCGATCGGGGTCCGCGAAGCACCCGGGCGTGGGCAGGCTCAGGTTGCGGGGTTGCTGGTCGGTCATGGCGGTCGGCGCGCGGTGGTCCCTCGGGCACAGGTCTTGCCGTGCGTTCCCAGACCGTAGCGGTGGTTGCCATTCCCCTTGCCCGGCCTGTTGGGAGATCAGCAACGGCACACGTGACCGGCGCCCACGCCCTTAGCGTCCGTTCGCCACAGATTTCGTTCATGGCCGCGCCCAGCCTGCTGCTCGAGGTCGGCAGCACCCAGATCGAGACGGTGGAAACCCTGCTGCAGGTGGGGCGCTATCTGGTCATCTTCCTGGCGGCCCGGACCCTGGCGGAGCTGATGGTGCGCCTGGGGCTGCCCACGATCCTCGGGGAACTGCTGGCGGGCGTTCTGATCGGCGTCACCGGTCTGCACCTGATCCTGCCGCCGGAGGTCCACGCCCAGCTCAACCAGGGCATGCTCGACCTGATCGGCGCCTGCGCCGGGGTCAGCCCGGAGGCGGTGGCCTCGATCTACGCCGAGAGCTTCCCCTCCCTGGAGGCCACCGCCAAGCTCGGTCTCTACGCCCTTCTGTTCCTCACGGGCCTGGAGAGTGAACTCGACGAACTCATAGCGGTGGGCCGGCAGGCCACCACCGTGGCCCTCACCGGCGTGGTGCTGCCCTTCGCCCTGGGCACGGCGGGGCTCTACCTCCTCTTCCATGTGCCCCTGTTTCCGGCGGTGTTCGCCGGCGCCTCGATGACCGCCACGAGCATCGGCATCACCGCCAGTGTCTTCGGGGAACTCGGGTTCCTCCGCACCCGGGAAGGCCAGACCGTCATCGGCGCCGCCGTTCTCGACGACATCTTCGGCATCGTGATCCTGGCGGTGGTGGTGGCCCTCTCCGGAGACGGCGTGCTTTCGGCCGGTCCGATCCTGCAGCTGGTGCTGGCGGCGGCGGTGTTCGTGGCGGTGGCCCTGTTCCTCAGCCGCACGGCCGCCCCCGCCTTCGACTGGGTCCTCGATCGACTCAAGGCGCCGGGGGAGGTGGCGGTGGCCGGCTTCGTGGTGCTGGGCCTGTGCTGCTTCGTCGCCGAGGCGATCGGCCTGGAGGCGGCCCTCGGGGCCTTCGCCGCCGGCCTGATCCTCAGTGCCTCGAAGCACACCAAGGCGATCCAGCAGTCGGTGAAGCCCCTGGTGGCCCTGTTCGCCACCGTCTTCTTCGTGCTGATCGGCAGCTCCCTGGACCTGTCGGTGATGAATCCCCTCAACCCCGACAACCGCGAAGGCCTGGTCGTCGCCCTGTTCCTGCTGGCGGTGGCCATCGCCGGCAAGGTGGCCGCCGGCTGGAGCTACCTCAGCAAGGAAAAGACCAACCGGCTGGTGGTCGGCCTGGGGATGATGCCCCGCGGCGAGGTGGGCCTGATCTTCCTGGGGCTGGGCAGCCAGGCTGGCATTCTTTCGGCGCCCCTGGAGGCGGCCATCCTGCTGATGGTGATCGGCACCACCTTCCTGGCGCCCCTGCTGCTGCGGCTGGCCCTCAGCGGTGTGGAGGTCCCCGCCGACCCCCCGGAGCCATCCCCTGCCGAGCAGGTCGCCTGATCCCCGTGCTGCCCGGCCAGGGGTTCAGCGCCTGCTGTCGTCGTCCCGTCCGGCCGCCAGGCCGATCGACAGGCCGCCCAGCACGGCGATCAACCCCAGACTGCCGGCCCAGCCCGGCCCCAGGGCCCAGCTCAGCAGCAGCTCCACCACCAGGCCCACCGCCAGGGCCAGCAGCAGGCTGCCGCCCACCAACACCAGCTGCTGCAGCCCCTCTTCCAGGGACCCCTCGGCCAGGACCTTCTCCAGCCGGGCCAGGGGAACGCTCAGGGGCAGATAGAGGGCCAGGGCCCAGAGGGCGATCCCCGGCAGCAGCGGGCTCAGGTCGGAGAGGCTGAAGGCGTCGGGCATGGCGGCAGGCGCAGGGGGCGGGGCCGCACGCTGGCCGGGCTTCCTAGCATCGTCCTTCACCGCCACGCCGCTGCGTCCATGGCTTTGTCACCCGAAACCCCCTGGCAGTTCCTGGGCCATCGGGTGCACGCCATTCACGCGGCTCCGGAGCAGCCCACCGGCCCGGCGATCCTGCTGGTGCATGGCTTCGGCGCCTCCACCGACCACTGGCGCTTCAACATCCCCGTGCTGGCCCTCACCCATGAGGTCCATGCCATCGATCTGCTCGGCTTCGGCCGCAGCGCCAAACCCGCCGGTCTCACCTACGGCGGTGCCCTCTGGCGCGACCAGCTCTGCGCCTATGTGGCGGAGCGGATCGGCCGGCCCACGGTGCTGGTGGGCAACTCCCTCGGCGGTTTCGCCGCCCTCGCCGCCGGTGCCGCCCTGGGCGATCAGGCCGCCGGCGTGGCCCTGCTCAATGCCGCCGGCCCCTTCAGTGACGAGCAGGAGCCGCCGCGGGGCTGGGGGGCCATCGCCCGCCGCACCATCGGCGCGGCCCTGCTGCGCAGCCCGGTGCTGCAGCGCCTGCTGTTCGAGAACATGCGCCGGCCCGCCACCGTGCGCCGCACCCTCAATCAGGTGTACATCGACCGCACCAACGTCGATGACGAGCTGGTGGAGGCGATCCTGCGGCCCTCCCGGGACCCCGGCGCCTTCGGTGTCTTCCGCACCGTCTTCGACATCCCCCGCGGCCAGCCCCTCGACGAGCTGTTCGCCGACCTCAGCGCCCCGCTGCTGCTGCTCTGGGGCATCCGCGACCCCTGGATCAATGCCGCCGGCCGCCGGGCCAGTTTCCAGCGGCACGCCCCCGCCCGCACCACCGAAGTGGTGCTCGAGGCCGGCCACTGCCCCCACGACGAGGTGCCCGACCAGGTCAACCGGGCCCTGCTGGAGTGGCTGGCGGGTCTGGTGGAAAGCCCGGTTCCCGCGCTGACCGCCGGCTGAACCCGGCGGCGTCCCCCGGTCGGTACATTTCCCTCCACACAGGGGGGCCGAGTTGATCGCCGCCGTCACGAGCACCGGAGCCGCCGCGTCGGCGAGCGGCCCGGCGACCGGAGCAGGCGGGAAAGGGGGAGGGTTTGCCTACCGGCCGGACATCGATGCGCTGCGGGGG